>JAQGJO010000553.1 GCA_028290595.1 Hyphomicrobiales bacterium
GTCGCCAACGTGAATGCCGGCCGCTACCGCACCTTCGTCAATCTGGGCAAAGACCGGCGCAAATCGCTGACGGTGACGCTTTCGGCCCGCACGGTCCGCGAGTTCACCACCGCCGGCCTGGCGCCGCAAAGCCTCAGCGGCCGCAACCTGCGCGTGCGTGGCCTGCTCGACACCCGTTTCGGCCCGCGAATCGAAGTCTATACGCCAGGCGCCATCGAACTGCTCGCCGGCGCAGCGCCCGCCCCCACAGCCTCGGACTGGCACGCCGCAATCCCGGCGAAACCGCCCGGAAACAAGTAATTCAACCCAGAAGCACGCCATCCGGCCTGCGCCCTTGGCCTGATGCAACCGAGCCAGTATGGTCCGCCGCGTTTGTCACCGGCGGTCGCGTCCGGTCGAGGCGCGAGCTCTTTCCGGTATGCTGTTTCAAACTCAGCCGTTCATTCTGGTCTTTCTGCCGCTGACGCTGGCTGCCTTCTGGCTCTGCGCCGGCAGCGAGCGCTGGCGTCAATATGCGCTCATCGCCGCCTCGCTGGTGTTCTATTCCTACTGGGATGTGCGCTTCCTGCCGCTGCTGCTTGGCCAGATCGGCATCACCTGGGTGCTGGCGCGCCTGTCGAGCGAAGGCCGCAATCTACCGGTCATCGTGCTCGGCGTGCTGGTCAATCTCGGCTCGCTGGCGACCTTCAAATATCTCGATTTCCTCACCGGAGCAGTTGAAACCGTCACAGGCTTGGCGCTCCCCCACGCGAGCCTGGTGCTGCCGATCGGCATCAGCTTCTTCTCGTTCCAGCTCATTTCCTATCTGGTCGACCTGCGCCGCGGCGACGCGCCGCTCTATCCGCTGCGACCGTTCGCGCTGTTCGTCCTCGTGTTTCCGCATCTGATCGCCGGACCGATCGTTCGCCACAACGAGCTGGTGCCGCAGTTCGCGCTCGATCCGCGCCGGCCTGGCCTCGCCCAGCGCTTCTCCGTCGCCGGCGCTCTGTTTGCTTTGGGCCTCGCCAAAAAGGTGCTGCTCGCCGATCACCTCGGCCCCGTTACCGATGAACTGTTCAGCAAGGCCGTGCACCAGACGCTCAGCTTCGGCGAGGCCTGGACGGCAGCGTTGGCCTTTACCTTCCAATTGTTCCTCGATTTTTCCGCCTATACGGAAATGGCCATCGGCATCGCGCTGATGTTCGGCCTCTTGCTGCCAGAAAATTTCCGCCAGCCTTATCTCTCGACGTCGATGCGCGACTTCTGGCGGCGCTGGCATATTTCGCTGTCGAATTTCATCCGCGACTATCTCTACATTCCGCTCGGCGGCAGCCGCCGCGGCGAGGCGCGCTATGTCATCGCCACTTTGCTCACCATGGCGATCTGCGGCCTGTGGCACGGCGCCGGCTGGACCTATGTGGCCTGGGGCGTCTGGCACGGCATCGGCCTCATCGTCTGCCGCTACTGGCAGCGCCTCGGCACGCCGATGCCGGCACCGCTCGACTGGCTGGTGACCATGCTGTTCGTCATCGCCGGCTGGGTCATCTTCCGCGCCGTCGATTTCACCTCGGCAGGCTCGATCCTACAATCGATGGCGGGCATCAATGGCTTCAGCGGCAAGATCGAGTGGTGGCGCCTACTGCTCGTCGCCGCCGCGGTGTCGCTGTTCGTGCCGTCAGCACATACGCTGAAGGATCGCTATATATTTCCGCATCCACTGCTGGCCTTCGTCATCGCCATCATCGCCGCCATCTGCGTGCTGGAGATCGGCAAGGGCGCGCCGACACCGTTCATCTATTTCCAGTTCTGAGCGCGTCATGACACAACTCAGCTCACGCATTACCGACTGGATCGCCGCTTCCCGCGACGGCGCAGACAGCCCTGTGCACTGGCGCCGCTTCGCCAAGACCTTGCTGGCGACCTTCGTCGGCGGACTGGCGATCTGCTACGCCTTCATCCTCATCGTCGATCCCTATCAGGTGGTGCCGTTCTCGCCGCCCATGCCGCGGCCCAACATCGACACCAGCCAGCGGCATTTTTATCCAGCCATCATCCGCCACGGCAATTTCGATTCCTACATCGTCGGCAATTCGACCATCCGTCTGTTCGATCCCGAAACGTTCGACGCCCATCTTGGTGGCCGTTTCGCCAATCTCGGCATGAACGCCGCAACCGCCTGGGAACAGATGCAGATGGCCGGCCTGTTCCTGCGCGTGCGCGGCGCGCCGAAAACAATGATCGTCGGCCTCGACCAGGCCTGGTGCGACCAGCGCGCCGACCAGCCCGGCCACATCCTGACCATCCGCTCGTTCCCCGACTGGATGTTCGACGACAATCCGTGGAACGACTTCCTCTATCTGCTCAACGGCAAGACCCTGGAGACCGCCACCCGAGTGGTGATGACCGATCTCGGCCACGGCCGCATCCGGCTCGGCGCCAACGGATTTTCGGTCTATACGCCGCCCGACGACAGCTACGATCTGGCGGCCGCGCAACACCGCATCTGGGGCGACCGGGAGCACAAGGTGGTGCCGGTGGTCCCGCCCGTGGTGCTCGGCGAGGCCGAGCGCGCAGCCCCCCAGTTTCCAGCCCATCCCTGGCTCGACAGCCAGTTGGCGGCGAACGGCGCCGCGACCAGGACGATCTTCGTCTGGGTGCCGGCGAGCATCGCGGTGCTGCCGGTGCCAGGCTCGAGGGACGCCGCCGTCGAGGAGGCCTGCAAGCTCAGTATCGACGCCATCGCCCGCCGGCATGGGGTGACAGTCGTCGACTGGCGCATCGCTTCAAAGCTCGCGGCCGACGATTCCACCTTCTGGGACCCCTACCACCACCGCCTGCCCATCGCCCAGCGCATCCAGAACGATCTTTTCAAGGCCTTAGCGGGGGAAAATGAGGCAGCAGACGGCGCCTGGATCGTCCGTGAACACGGCCGGTAACCACCGGTAACCAAACGTGCATCGGCACCGTTGAGAATCACCGATAATTCACGCAAATGTCTCGCCAGTATCAGATTCAGGCCCCAGACCCGGGTCCTAAACTGTGAAACGTGTTAAACCTGCATCACCCTTGAGCAGGCTTGCGCTGTACACTGGCGTTGCTTCGTTTTTGCCACAGGTTGAACTCAATCTTATGGTGAGCGTTTTCCCCTACGTGTCGATTGTATTGCGCCATTTCATGAAATCTTTTGTCAGGTGGCCGATTGGCCGCTTTTCTCTGCTTTTGCCCCTGCTTCTGGCCGCGGGCTGCGCCAGCTTCTATCCCGACAGCCAGCAGCAGCCGGCGGGTCCGGCCGTGCCATCGCAGGCGCCGCGCACCACCGGCATCGAGCCGCGTTCCGCCGCCGAGCACCGCCAGCTCGCCGCCATGTTCGGCGGCGAATACAAGGCGCCGGCGGCCGAGCAATATCTCAATCAGGTGCTGGCCAAGCTGGCGGCGGCCGACGAGACGCCCTCGCCGGCCTATCGCGTCACCATCCTGAATTCGCCGGTGGTCAACGCCTTCGCTTTGCCGTCGGGCAGCATTTACGTCACCCGCGGCCTGCTGGCTCTCGCCAACGACACATCCGAAGTCGCCGCGGTGATGGCCCACGAGATCGGCCACGTCACGGCGCGCCACGCCATGCAGCGCGAGGAGGCGATGAAGACCAGCGAATTGCGCAGCAAGGTGACGCGGCAATTGCAGAGCCGGGAACGCAGCGAGGAAGTCTCCGCCTTCGACAAACTGTCGCTCGCCAGCTTCACCCGTCAGCAGGAATTCGACGCCGACCTGATCAGCGTGCGCAATCTCGGCCGCGCCGGCTACGACCCCTATGGCGCCTCGCGCTTCCTGCAGGCGTTGAGCCGCTCGACGGCGATGCGCGCCGCCCTGCTCGGCAACCGCTCCAGCGACCAGCAGCCCGACATCATGTCGACCCACCCCTCGACCCAGGAGCGCATCGAGCGCGCCCGCCTGGCGGCCCGCCAATTCGGCGCGCCGGGCGTCGGCACCACCGATCGCGACGATTACCTGGCATCGATCAACGGCATCGACTTCGGCGACGACCCGGCCGAGGGCATCGTCCGCGGCCGCAGGTTCGCCCATGGCAAGCTCGGATTCTCCTTCATCGCGCCGGAAGGCTTCGCGCTCGAGAACACCGCGCAGGCGGTGCTCGGCGTCGCTGCCGGCGGATCGGAAGCCTTGCGTCTCGACAATGTGCGTCTCAACGACGAGCCAACCTTGGAAGCCTATCTGGCGACCGGCTGGGTGGCGGGCCTCGATCAATCCTCGATCCAGGCGCAGACCATCAACGGCCTTGCAGCGGCAACCGCCGTCGCCACCGAGAACGACTGGAAGTTCCGTGTCGCGGCCGTCCGCATGGGACCGGAAGTGTTCCGCATCATCTTCGCCAGCAAGGCGCTGACGCCCGATGTCGACAAGAAGTTTCTTGCCTCGATCAACACATTCCGGCGCATTCCCCCGCAAGAAGCAAATGCGCTGAAGTCGTTGCGGCTCGCCATCGTCCCGGCGCAGCAGGGCGACACCGTCGCCTCGCTGACGCAGCGCATGGCGATCGCCGATCGCGGCCTCGACGTCTTCCTGCTGATCAACGGCCTGCAGCGCGGCGCGGCAATCGAACCAGGCAAGCGCTACAAGATCGTGGTTGAATGAGAGCGCTTCTCTAGCGGCACAACGTCCCCAAGAGCCCTCATCCTGAGGAGCAACGCTTGCGTTGCGTCTCGAAGGACGGGGGGTTCTGGTAGTATCTTCATAAAAAGAAACCCGGCGCATCGCTGCACCGGGCGTCAATTGAGCAGCGCTGCCTCGCAGAAGACTCAGCTCAAGACTTTCGCCTTGAAGAAATCCATCGTCCGCGTCCACGCCAGTTTGGCAGCGGCCTCGTTGTAGCGTTCCTTGCCGGTGTCGTTGTTGAAGGCGTGATTGGCGCCGTCGTAGACGAACTTCTGATAGCTCACGCCGGCCTTCTTCATCGCTTCTTCGTAAGCCGGCGCTGTCGCGTTGACGCGCTCGTCGAGACCGCCGTACTGCAGCAGCATCGACGCCTTGATGCGCGGCACGTCTTCCGCCTTCGGGGCGACGCCGTAATAGGCAACACCGGCATCGAGGTTGGGCGCCGCGACCGCAAGATTGTTGACCATGCCGCCGCCCCAGCAGAAGCCGACGGCTCCGACCTTGCGCGACGGATTGGCGCTCTTCAGCGCGGTCACGATCGCAGCGAGCGAGGCGACTGTCTTCGCCGCATCGATCTTGGTGAACATGTCGCGCGCCGCATCCTCGTCCTTCGGCGTTCCACCCATGTATGTGAGCAGATCGACCGCCACCGCCAGATAGCCGTCAAGCGCGATGCGCCGTGCAATGTCTTCAAGATGCGGCGTGAGTCCGCGGTTCTCGTGAATGACGATGATCGCCGCGCGAGCCGTCTGTGCATCCATCCCTTTGGGCACCGCTTGATAGGCCTTTACGCCGGCGATCTCGACCATCGACGTCGACAGGCGCGGATCGCTTGCGGGAACGATCTGCGCCAGCGCGTAGTTGGATTCGAGCAGACCGAGCGCCATCTGGGCGGCGCCTGTCGTTCCCACCATCACGACGAGGCGTTCCATGAACACGCGCCGCGGCAAGGGCGCATGGGTGTATTCATCATAAAGGTCGATAATACGCTGATCCACGGCTTTACTCCCTGTTGCCGGTTTTGCGTTTCGAGTTTCTCGCAAAGGTTCCCAAAAAGCCTCTCACAAGACTGTGATGATTTGCCACGCCGGTTTTTTGATCTATCGCGCCCCTTCAGGCGTTGCTTGAGAAGGTTGCGTTTTGCGTGTGGAAGATCGACGGAGATCCGAAATGACTTCGGCGCTTGGTTTGCATCGAGATCTGGTCAAGGCTGCAAAGGCAGCTCCTCTGCTTGAGCGCGACAATGAGCGACGCCTCGCCGTGCGTTGGCGCGGCCAGCACGATGAAGACGCCCTGCATGAATTGACGCAAGCCCATATGCGCCTGGTGATCGCCATGGCGACGCGCTATCGCCATTACGGCCTGTCGCTGCAGGATCTCGTGCAGGAAGGCCATGTCGGATTGCTTGAGGCCGCCGCGCGCTACGAGCCCGAAAGGGAGCTCCGCTTCTCGACCTATGCGAGCTGGTGGATCCGCGCGTCGATGCAGGATTACGTGTTGCGCAACTGGTCGATCGTGCGCGGCGGCACCAGCTCCGGCCAAAAATCGCTGTTCTTCAACCTTCGCCGTCTGCGCGCCAAACTCGCCAGCGCACGACATGGCGATTCAGGTGAGCCATCGATGCATCGCGACGACTTCGCCACCATCGCCAAGGC
>JAQGJO010000126.1 GCA_028290595.1 Hyphomicrobiales bacterium
CCGTCATATTGGCCAGCAGTGGCGCTTTCACGCGCTGGGCGAATTCGCGGAACATGCCGGCGTCGGTCAAAGCTTCGGGAAAGATCGCGTCGGCGCCGGCGGCGAGATATTTCTGCGCCCGCGCCACTGCGGCGTCCATGCCTTCGCTTGCCACCGCATCGGTGCGCGCGATGATGAACAGGTTGCGCCGCGCCCGCGTGGCGGCGGCGACCTTGGCGGCCATGTCGTCGGCGCTCGCCAGTTTCTTGTCGTTCAGATGGCCGCATTTCTTCGGCAGGATCTGGTCTTCAATGTGGACGGCGGCGGCGCCCGCTTCCTCGAAGGCGCGCACCATGTGCATGACGTTCAGCGCCTCGCCGTAGCCGGTATCGCCGTCGACAAGCACCGGCAGGCCGCTGGCGCGCGCCACCTGGCGAATGAAGAAGCAGACGTCGTCGACGGTGATGATGCCGAGATCGGGCAGGCCCATGGAGGCCGACATGGCGGCACCGGAGAGATAGAGCGCCTGAAAGCCGGCGGCCCTGGCCTGCAGGGCTGCAAGGCCGTTATGCGCGCCGGGCAACTGGACGATGCCGGGCGCTGCGAGCAATTCGCGGAAGCGCGCGCCGGCCGCGGGCGGAGGAGCGTCCGCGCCAATGAGATAGGTCATGAATCCTCCTGCGACATCCGAATTGCTGCGAAAATAAGCTCCACAATGTTTATCCCATTTGCAGGGCAGGCCGCCAGCGACGCTGGGCGCAGTTGACACTTACTGTTGACACTTGGCCCCCTCATACCTTCAATGCGCGGCAACGAGCGAGCGTTTCCGGGCAAGGTGGAAAACACGCCGGAAACGCAAAAGGATTCAGGGAGACACGGTGATGGCAGAGGTCGCAGCCGAGGATTTCGTCAAGGCAGCCAGCATGCAGGAACTTTACGACCTGCTGGACAAATGCGGCATCGAAAACGGCTGGAACAAGAAAGAGCCCTCGCTCTGGCCGCTGCCGCGCCGCGATTTCATCGGGGCGCACTGGCCCTACGCGCGGGCCAAGGCCGCACTGGACGCGGCGGGACGGTTCGTCAATACGGAGCTTGCCGAGCGGCGCAATCTCATTCTCAAAAACCCGATCCCCGACAACGCCTATCCGACAGTGAAGACCTTGGTCGCCGCCTATCAGATGGTCAAAGCGGGCGAGGTGGCCAAATCGCATCGCCATAGCGCCAATGCGCTGCGGCTCGTGCTCGATACGAAAGAGCACGCTTATACGATCGTCGACGGCAAGAAAGTGCCGATGGAGCCGGGCGACGTGCTGCTGACGCCGAACTGGGCCTGGCACGGCCATTCCAACGAAGGGCCGGGCGACGCTTACTGGATGGATTTTCTCGATGTGCCGCTCGTGCATCTGCTGGGGCCGATGTTCTTCGAGCCGCATCCCGACGAATACGAGAAGGCCGATGGCGTGGCGCCGGATTCACCGTTCCGCTTTCCCTGGGCGCAGACGAAGGCGCGGCTGGCAGAGGCAAGCGACGTGAGCCCCGGCTATCGCGAGATCGAGCTTGGCTCGCCTGCCATGGCGACGATCGATCTGCATGTGGCGCGCCTCGACAAGGGCACAACTCTGAAGATTGAGCCGAACACGCGCAGCGAGGTCGTGGCGATCGTGAACGGCAAGGGCGTCGCGAAGATCGATGATCTCACCTTCGATTTCGCGCGTGGTGATGCGCTGGCTGCGCCCGCCGGCTGCACGCACACATGGACCGCTGCTGAGGAGACTTATCTCTTGCGCGTCAGCGATGCTCCGGTTCTCGACAAACTGAATTGGCTGCGGCCGATTCCGGCGCCCAAAGCCTGACACAGCAGGGCCTGACAAGTTTGGGCGGTTGATGATTTCGACAAAGGAAGAAGAATGAAAACCCCTGTTCTGATCGTTGGGGGCGGGCCGGTAGGGCTTGCCCTTGCCGGCGACCTCGGTTGGCGCGGCATATCTTGCCTGCTGGTGGAAAAGGGCGACGGTAGTGTCGACAATCCGAAAATGGATATCGTGCATCCGCGCGCGATGGAATTCTGCCGGCGCTGGGGCATCGTTCCGTGGGTGGAAAACGGCGGCTACAACCGCAATTATCCGCAGGACTATATCTGGGTGACGGCGCTTAACGGCGGCTATGAACTCGGCCGCGAGCCCAATCCGGCCAACACGCTCGAACTGGCGCCGCCGCAAAGCCCGCAGAAGCGCGAACGCTGTCCGCAGAATTTCTTCGATCCGGTGCTGGCGCGCCATGCGCGCTCCTATCGCCATGTGTCCTTGCGCCATGAGACGGAACTGGTCGATTTCAGCGAGCACGACGATGGTGTCAGCGCCACGATCGTCGATCTGAAGACTGGCGAACGCACGACCGTCGAGGCGCAATATCTGATCGGCTGCGACGGCGCCGGCAGTGTGATCCGCGAGAAGCTGGGCGTGTCGATGACGGGCAATTCCGTCCTCACCTACACGACCAATGCGATCTTCCGCAGCGATGAGCTGGAAGGTCTCAACCAGATCAAGCCGGGCTATCGCTATATTTTCATCGGGCCGGAAGGCACCTGGTGTACGATCGTCGCCATCGACGGGCGCAACACCTATCGTTTCTCGCTGGTCGGCAATCAGAACCGCAACAAGCTCGGCGATGCAGACATCCGCACTGCGATCGAACGCGCGGTCGGCTGTCCGTTCAAGTTTGAAATCCTGTCGACGATGCCGTGGACGCGGCGCGAGCTTGTCGCAGATTCGTATGGTACGAAACGGACTTTTCTGGTTGGCGATTCTGCTCATCAATTGTCGCCGACCGGCGG
>JAQGJO010000146.1 GCA_028290595.1 Hyphomicrobiales bacterium
TTCGCCGGCGCCGAGATCGCTTTCATTGCCGGCGCTGACGCAGTAGCTGATGGCGACGCCGAGCGCCTTGGCGCGATGCTTGATGGCAAAGCCGATGCCTCCGGATTGCGCGACAATCGCGATCCGGCGTTTGGTCGCGACCAGCGGAACATGGCCCGGCTTGACGTCGACCGTCGGGCTGAAAGTGGCCGCCACCTTCTGCACTTCGCTGAGAAAACCCTCGGCATTGGGACCGGATATTCGCATCCCGCTGCGCTTCGCAATCGCGACGATCTCGTCCTGCATCGCGGCGCTGTCGCCACCTTCTTCCGCAAAGCCGGAGGAGATGATGACGGCATTTTTCACGCCGACCGCGGCGCATTGCTCGAGTGCGCCGAGCACGGCGCGCGCCGGGATGATGATGATGGCAAGATCGATGGGTGCAGCGACATCTGATATCGAGGGAAAACATTTCAGCCCGTCGATATCGCCGTAATTCGGATTGATCGGATAGATTTTTCCGGGAAATTCATTCTTGCGCAGCATCGACAACAGCCGCCCCGGGATCTTCTCCAGATCGCGCGACGCCCCGATCAGCGCGATGCTGGCGGGCGCAAAGAAGGAGTCGAGTGGATGCGACATCGGGGGGATCCTTTTTGTCGTCATTGCGAGCGAAGCGAAGCAATCCATAGGTGCAGAAGAAAGAAATGGATTGCTTCGTCGCTACGCTCCTCGCAATGACGGTGAAATTTTGTTATTTCGCTCGCAATGCCCGCTAACCTCCGGCTAGCGTTTCATAGAGGTCGTTCCATTCGGGATTAAGCCCTTCGATCAAAGCTAATTTCTTTGCACGGCTACCGGCCTTGATTCGCTTTTCCCTTGTGATCGCTGCGTCCATGGTTTCATGCAACTCGTACCACACTAGTGTCTTGCAACCATATTTCGTTGTGAAGCCCTTCACCAGACCTTCGCGGTGCTCGAACGCCCGCCGCGGCAGATTGGCCGTGACGCCGGTGTAAATCGTTCCATGACGCCGGCTAGCCATTATGTAGACGCAGGGTCGTTTCATCGCCCTCCTCCGTCATTTCGAGCGTAGCGAAGTAATCCATAGCTGCAACAAAGAAAGAATGGATTGCTTCGTCGCTACGCTCCTCGCAATGACGATAGGAACTAGCGCCCCACTCACGCCACCAGGTGAAACGTCACCCCGCCGAGCAGGAATGAATCGCCCGATACCGGACGACCCTTTGTCCGCGCGGCATCGCGCACCGCGGCGATGTCGGCGACCTTGAAGGTGAGGCCGCTCATGATGTCGCTGACGCCCTTGACGAAGTGAAAGCTTGCATTGGGCAGCTCCAGTTCCGGCTGACCATCGGTATCCTTCGAAACCGGAATTCCGATGATCTTGCCCCAATGCTCGGCCAATCCCTGCGGATCCGGGCTTTCCATCTCGACGCCGACCAGCGCCTGCGTCACATCCTTGCGGATCGATTTCTGCCAGTCGGGACCTGCCGGCGGGTACAATCCCAACACGTCATCGCTGCCGGCGGTGTGATTGAACTCAATGACCGCCGCGCGGCAATCGCGCGGATGCAGTTGCACGCCGTGATAGGGCGCGTGCGTGATCACGTTGGCGGTGCGCACGCCCATCGCGTTCGCATGCTTGCCGCGCGCGTCGGGATCCTCGCAGCAGAAGATCGCCATATAGCCGCCGCGCCCATTGGTCTTCTCGATGAAGCGGCCCGCCGCGGTGCCCGGCTGAAAAGGCGCCACCACTTCCAGCAGAATCGTATCGACCGGCAGCAGCGCGTTTTCCAGGCCATATTTGGCGACGTTGCCGTCACGGTAGCAGACGCTGAGGCCCATGATATCGGCGATATCCGACGTGCCGGGCTCGATGCCCGCCGCCACCAGGCAGATCTGCCGCAGCCTGATATAGGGCGCCATCCCTAGTGTCCCGCGAATACGGGCTTGCGCTTTTCAACGAACGCCTTGGCGGCTTCCTTGTGGTCGGCGGTCTCGCCGGAACGCGAGTGATGCATGGCTTCGGCATCAAAACATGCTTCCAGCGACATGTGCTCGGCGTTGTTGATGTTCTTCTTGATGTAGCCGAGCGTGATCGAGGGTCCCTGCGCCAGCGACATTGCCAGCTCATGCGCCGCCGCATCGATCTCGGCGTCGGGCACGACCTTTGTCACCATGCCCAACGCGAGCGCTTCGGCCGCCGTCAGCACCGGCGACATCAGATAAAGCTCGCGCGCCTTGGCGCTGCCCAGCATCTGCGTGAGGAAATAAGTGCCGCCGTAATCGCCTGATAATCCGACCTTGGCAAACGCCGTGGTGATCTTGGCTGACGCCGAGGCGACGCGAAGATCGCAGGACAGCGCGATCGAAAGCCCGGCGCCGGCCGCGGCGCCATCGATCTGCGCCACCACCGGCTTCTGCATCTCGTGCAGGATGCGAGAGACCTCCATGCCGCGCCGCAAATTGGTCTTCTTGGCTTCGAACGGTAGCGGCGCCCGCCCTTCCGCCATCGACTTGACGTCGCCGCCGACGCAGAAGGTGCCGCCGGCGCCCTTGAGCAGCACGGCGCGAACCGCATGGTCCTCGGTGGCGCGCCGCGCGGCATTGATCAGCCCGGTGGTCATGTCGACATTGAGCGCATTGCGCCGGTCCGGCCGGTTCATCGTGATGGTCAGGAGGCCGTTGTCGAGATTCTGGAGAACGATGTCGCTCATGAGGGGTTGCCTTTGTTGTTATTGGTTTGGCTCAAGCCGGTTCAGGTAGCGAAGCATATCTACTTCTTCACCAACGGACA
>JAQGJO010000163.1 GCA_028290595.1 Hyphomicrobiales bacterium
TCTCGTCGATGACGATCTTGACGCGCAGCCGGTCGTCTTCCTGGACGCCGGTGGCGAAGCGCAAGGCGATGTCCTGCCCGGCAGCGCGCAACCGCGCTTGACCCTTGTAGGGGCCGATCAGCGCCGGGCTCTCCGCATCGAGCGCAATGCCGTCGATCGTCAGCGGCGCCTGGCCTGGCCGGGCCAGCGTAATCTCGCCATCGGCGAACGAAAAGCGCTCGAAGGCCACATCTGCCGACATCTGCACGGGCAGACGTGGCAAGCGCAGGCTGCCATCAGCCTCCAGCGCAAGGGCGACGCGCGGATGCCCGACGCTTGCATCGGTGAAGCGCATCGCGCCGCGCACCAGCGGGGCCACCGCTAATTCCAGGCGGATCGTGTCGGCTGTGGCAAGAACCGGGGAAAGTACCGGCTCGGCAGCGCTGCCGCCGGAGCGCTGCGCCTTCGCCGTCACGCCCTGTAGATACAGATGCGGCGTCGGCAGCAATTTGACGTCGATATCGCCCGAAACCGCGATGTCGAGGCCGGACGCTTCGCTCAGCAGGCTTTCAATGCGGGCGCGCTGACCGTTCCAATCGACGAACCAAGGCCCGACGAGCGCCGCCGACAGCAGAGCGACCAGCGCAATCGCAACGATCGTGAGAATTTCCCGGAAAAACGACAAAGTTGCCCGCACCTGCTCCTGATCACGAAGGCTGTATTTATAGCCGATTTCGTGGCCGCAGGGTGGCAGATCGCCAGATCGTGGTTTCGAGTGCCGCCGTCAGTCGAGCTTGAACTTCTGCTCGACCGGCAGTTCCGGATATTGCGACCATTCCGCCATCGAGCCGTCGTACATCTTCACGTTCTTGTTGCCGAGGATTTCCGACGACACGAACCAGCCGAGCGAGGCCCAGTGGCCGGTGTTGCAGAAGGCGATCTGCTCGCCCTCGACCGGCACGCCTGCCTGTTTGTAGAGCGAGGCAAGCTGCGCCTTTGAGCGGAACGACCCGCCGTTGTTCTTGGTCAGCCAGCTTTCCTGCAGGTTCTTGGCGCCGGGAATCGTGCCGGCCCGCTTTGCGGCCGGGCTCACCGACAGGCCGAGATAGAAATCGTTCGGCCGGTTGTCGATGAGGGTAACGCCGGCCTCCATCGCCTTCTTCACGTCGTTGCGGTCGATGATCATCTCCTTGCGGAAATGCGGCACAAAGGTCGTCGGCGGCAGCTCGACGCCGCCCGATGCCAGCGGGTTGACCGGCTTGTTGGTCTTCGCGTCGATGTCCTTGGTCCAGGCCTGATAGCCGCCATCAAGAATCGACACGTTGTCATGCCCCATAACCTTGAACGTCCAGTAGATGCGCGTCGCAGCGCCCATATCGACCGCCGCCCGGCCCAGCGGCACCAGAACCACATGAGTGTCATTGTCGATGCCGAGCGAACCGATCAGCTTCGCCACTTTGTCCGGCGGCGGCAGCATGCCTTCGACACCGTTGATCTTCTCGCGCCAGCCGTCCTTGGCGTAATCGGTGAAGATCGCGCCGGGCATATGCTCCGCCTGATAGACCTCCTTGGTGACGCCGCCGCCGCTGCGCACATCGACGAATACGACGCCCGGCTTGTCGATATTGGCTTTCGCCCATTCGACATCGACCAGCGGCTCCGCGGCCAAGGCAGATGCGGTAAAGGCAGGCGCGGCAAGGACCATAGCGGCAGCCAGGACAAGGTTGGCGAATATGCTACGCATGACGAAGCTCCGGAAAAATTCGGCTGAACTTGACCACAATGTAGTACACGCGGCTTTCCGCTTAAAGACTTCAAATTCACGCGAATTTTCTGCGGTTTATCTTTGTGGATGGCCAAGTTGCTGGACAAAGCGAAGAATATCGGCTTGTCGCAGGCGCGTACGATCACCCTTGCGTGATCGCTCAGACGCCGACGCTGAGATAATTATGCTGCGCTTCCTCATCGTGTTTCAGCGCGGCGCACGTGCCTTGCCAGACGATCTTGCCACGATCGAGCACAATGGCGTCACGCGCGAAATCCATGGCCAGATCGACTTTCTGTTCGACCAAAAGGATAGTCATGCCGCTCTCGTCGCGGATGCGCGCCAGCGCTTCGAACAAGGTCTCGACGATGATCGGCGCCAGCCCCTCCATCGGTTCGTCGAGCAGCAGCACGCCGGGATTGCCGACCAGCGCACGCCCGACCGCCAGCATCTGCTGCTCGCCGCCGGAAAGCTGATTGCCCGCATTGTTGCGCCTGGCTGCAAGGCTCGGAAACAGATCGAACACCGCCTCAGTCGTCCAGCCTCCGGGAATGACCGACACGGCAAGGTTTTCCGCGACACTTAGCGACGGAAAGATGCGCCGTTCCTGCGGCACGTAACACAGGCCCGCATGCACCCGCTCATGCGTCGGCAGCTTTTCAATGGACCGGTCGCCGAGCTTGATCTGTCCGCCCCGCAAGTTCGTCAGGCCCATCAGCGTGCAGAGCAAGGTCGTCTTGCCGACACCGTTGCGCCCGAGGATCGCCAGGGTCGCGCCCGCTGGCGCCTGAAACGATAGCCCATCGAGCACCACCGTCGGGCCGTAACCGGCGATCAGATTGTCAGCGCCGATACCGATGCTCATACGACGCTCCGTCCGAGATAGACCGAGCGCACTTCCGCGTTGGAAGAAATATTGGCCGGAACGTCGCGCGTCAGCACCCGGCCGAGCACGAGCACAACGATCTCCTTGGCGAATTTGAACACAAGATCCATGTCATGTTCGATCAGCAGAATGGCGATATCCGACGGCAGGCTTTCGAGCGCTTCGTGAATGATATGGGCTTCCGTCGAGGGAATGCCGGCACCCGGCTCGTCAAGCAGCAGGATACGCGGCTTCAGCGACAGGCCGATGGCGATTTCGAGCAATCTCTGTTCGCCGTAAGGCAGTTCGGAAACGCGGCGATTGCCCGCATGTCCGATGCGCATTTCCTCGAGATAGTGCTGCGCTTCATCAAGACAGGCACGCCATTGCGGCCCGTATCTGAGCATGCGCCACGCATATTTTTGCCGCTCCGCCACGGCGATGGCGACATTGTCGCGGACGCTCGTCTCCATCAGCAGCGTGTTGATCTGATGCGTGCGCACGAGGCCGTGCCGCACGCGCGTCTCGGGCTTGGCTTTCTCGATATGGTGTCCGTCGACAACGATCGTGCCGGCGTCGCTCGACAGCATGCCAGTCAACAGGTTGACCAGCGTCGTCTTGCCAGCACCGTTTGGACCGATGAGGCCGATGCGCGCGCCCCGCGCCAGATCCAGATCGACATGCTGCGTCACGGCGAGAGCGCCGAAATTCTTGCACAGGCCGCGAACGGTGAGGATGTTGTCGGCAGCGACGCTCACGTCGGCTTCCCCGTTTCCTGCGTCTTGTCTTTGCCCTTCAGCTTCGCCACCACGCTGTCGATGATGCCCATCAACCCGCCTTCGAAGAACAGCACGATGACGATCAGCAGGAAGCCGATGACGAACATCCAGATGAACGGGCTGATCGAGCCGGCAATGTCCTGAACGATGACGTAGATGGTCGCCCCGATGAACGCGCCATAGAGCCGCCGTTCACCGCCGAGCACCAGCATCACAGCGACGATGCCCGACGTGAGAAGCTCCAATGTCGACAGGCCGACGAGCCGCGTCGATTGCGCCGTCAGCGCGCCCGCCGAACCCGCCATCGCCGCGGACAGGGCATACATGGCCACAAGCCGCCACCAGACCGGCGTGCCGATGGCGCGCATGCGTTTCGTGTTCTGCCTGATGCCGTCGAGCGAACGTCCGAACGGCGAGCGAACCACCAGAGCGGCGATAATGAACCAGATGAACAAGACCGACAGTGAGTAGAGAAACGCCGTCTTGCCCCAGAGATCGAAGCGGAACAGGCCGAACACCGGCGTGACGCGTATGCCCGACAATCCATCATCGCCGCCGGTCAGCCAGCGCGCATGATTGGCCACTTCGTAAAAGATCGCCGCGATCGCCAATGTCAGCATCAGCATTGTTTCGCCGCGCGTGTGCAGGATCAGCATGCCCGTCAACAAGCCCAGCAGGCCGGCGACAGCCGTCGCCACAAGCAGGCCCAGGATCGGGTCGGCGTTGAAGTGAATGGCGAATATGCCTGCGGCATAGGCCCCGGCGCCGAAGAACGCCGCGTGACCCAGCGTGATGATGCCCGCATAGCCCAGCGCCAGATCAAGCGACAGGGCGAACAGGATCATGACCAGAATATTGGTGCCGAGGCTGTGATAGCCATCGCCGACGAAGAAGAAGGTCAGCGCGATAACCCATGGCAGAAGGTGCCAAAGCATCGCAGGCGAAAACGACCGCGATGCCGCTGCCGGGGTAACAATCTGTTGTGAAGTCGTGGCTTGCTGCTGGCTTGTCATGCGACGGACTTCGGCGGCAAGAGACCGTTCGGCCGCCACAGCAGCAGGCCGAACACGAGCACATAGAGCAGGAACCCACCAAACTGCGGCACGATATATCTCCCGGCAGTGTCGACAATGCCGATGGCCAGTGCGGCGACCAGCGAGCCGCGAAAGCTGCCCATGCCGCCGACCGCTACGACGATAAGAAAATAGACGAGATAGCGCAGCGCATAGAATGGCTCCAGCGGCAGCACGCCGGCGCCGATCGCGCCGCCAAACCCGGCCAGGGCACAGCCGCCGATGAAGGTGACCGTGAACATACGGTTGACGTTCATGCCGACGGCGCGCGCCATCTGCGGATCGTCGACCGCCGCGCGCAGGCGGGCGCCAAACAGCGAACGTTCGACGATCAGCCAGACGATGAAGGCCAGCGCCGCCCCTACTGCAATCAGAAACAGCCGGTAGGCCGGATAGCTGCGGTAGCCGATATCGACCATGCGATCGAGCCAGGCCGGGACGATCGCCGGCAGCGGCGTCGGCCCGACAAACAACGTCAGCCCGGCAATCACCACGAAGCACAGGCCGATGGTGAGCAACACCTGCGGCAGCTCGCCCTTGCGGTAGAGCGGCCGGTAGACTGTGAGCTCGGCGATCCCGCCGAGCGCGCCCGCCGCCACAGCCGCGATCAGGGCGGCCAGCAGAAACGGCACGCCGGCCTGCAGCACCAGCACGGTGGCAATATAGCCACCGACCATCGCAAAGGCGCCATGGGCGAGATTGACCACGCGCATGAGCCCCATCGTGACGGTCAGGCCGACCGAGATGACGAACAGGACCATCCCGTAGGAGATCCCATCCAGCAGTATCGTCAGGACCTGCATGTCGTCATGCACTCCGTTTCGGCAAACATCCGCGACAAACGATCCGGAATCATTTGGCGTCCGGATTGTTGTCCTTCCACGGATCCCTGACTTTCTCGAACGTCGCGATGTCGACATTGATCAACTTGCCGTCGACCTTCTTCACCTCGCGGATATAGACGTTCTGAATAACGTCGCGTTCCTTCGGATCGAAGCTGATCGGCCCGCGCGGGCTGTTGATCGTCTGGGCCTTCATGAAATTGATAGCCTGGTCGCCGTTGAATTTCGGCCCCAGCGCCTTCACGGTTTCGTAGATCAGACCTAAGGCGTCCCATGCGGCGATAGAGGCCATGTCGGGCACGGCGTCCTTGCCGGCCGTTTCGTTCAGCGCCTTGCGGAAAGCGATATTCTCGGGACGCTGGTTCGACTCCGTGTAATGAACGGACGAAATAGTGCCGATGATCGAATCCCCGAACGACGGCAGGAAGATTTCCTGCATCTCGCCGCTGCCGAGCAATTTCATGCCCGCAGCCTTTAGGCCGCGCCGTTCGAATTCGCGCACCATGGCGACTGAGGGCGCACCAGCCGGCGCAAAAATAAACAGCGCATCGGCCTTCGATTGCAGGGCGCGCTCCATATAAGGCGCGAAATCCGTGACGTTCAGCGGGATCCTGTCCTTACCGGCGATCTTGCCGCCGGCCTTCTCAAACCCACCGACGAATTCGCCTTCAGCATCCAAGCCCGGTGCATAATCGCTGACCATGGAATAGGCCGTCTTGATGCCGTTCTTCACGGCCCAGCCGCCGAGCGGCGACAGGTATTGCGCCACCGTCATGCTGACGCGAATAAAATAGGGCGACTTGCGGGTGACGACCGAAGTCGCCGCATTGAGGATGATCGTCGGCGTCTTCGATTCCGTGATGACTTCCGAAACCGCCAAGGCATCCGGCGTCAGCGCGAAACCGCCGAGCACGTTGACCTTTTCGCGCAAGATCAGCTCTTCGGCGAATTGCCGCGACTTCGACGCATCGCCTGCGCCCTCGTCTCGCCAGATGACCTGAACTTCATGGCCGTTGACCGTCTTGCCATTCAGCTTCTGAAACGCTTCGACGGAATCCTTGAACTGTTTGCCCCACACGGCAAACGGCCCGGAGAACGGTGCAATGATTCCGAACTTGACGATATCGGCATAGGCTGCCGTCGAAATGGTCATAAGCGCCGCAACAGCGGACGCAACAAGCGTACGTTTCATTCCACCCTCCCTGGACCCGGTCGCCGCCAGTCCGATCCCCTCGATCAAACAGACGGCTCGCGCGCCGGTAAAAACAGTGCAGTTGAAACACCGTCAAGAATTCTGTCAATCGCTGGATATGACAATCTTTGGTTATTCTTCATCTTGCTTCTTCTTCATGCATGCTTCGTAGTCCGATGAGCTTGGCAAACTGAATTGCGCCAAACTCTGAAACCCAAGTTCTGAAACCCAAGTTCTGAAAACATTGGGCGGCGTTCCACAACGGCAGAACATAGCCGTCGCTCGCTGTCCTTGGAGCCATCCTAATTCATTCTATTACGTATACGCAATATATTTTTATCTGGCAATTTGAGCTTGAGTGCTGCAAACGCCGCTGGCATGCCCTTGAAGCGCCGAGGCGTGCCCCTTGGCGACGTTCCGGCCGCACAGTTCACTTGGAGTTTCACTTGGCGTTCGGATTGGCCTTTTTCCACGGGTCCTGGACCGCCTCGACCGTCGCAATATCGACGTTGATCAGCTTCCCGTCCACGCGCTTGACCTCGCGGATATAGACATTCTGGACAATGTCGCGGTCGTTATCGAAGCTGATCGGCCCGCGTGGACTGTCGAGCTTCTTGTTCTTCATGAATTCGATCGCCTGATCGCCGGTGAATTTCGGACCAAGCGCTTTCACGGTTTCATACAGCAGGCTCATGCCATCCCAGGCGGCGATGGCCGTCACGTCGGGTACGGCTTCGCTGCCGGTCACGTCATTCAACGCTTTGCGGAAAGCGATGTTCTCCGGCCGTTGGTTCGACTCTGTATAGTGAACCGACGAAATCGTGCCGATGATGGAATCGCCAAACGACGACAGGAAGATTTCCTGCGCCTCGCCGGTCGCCAGCAGCTTGATGCCCGCCGCCTTCAGGCCGCGCCGTTCGAACTCGCGCACCATGGCGATCGATGGAGCTCCGCCTGGCGCGAAAATATAGAGCGCGTCGGCCTTTGCCTGCAGCGCACGCTCCATATAGGGGGCAAAATCCGTCACGTTCAACGGCACCCGGTCCTTGCCGACGATCTTGCCGCCGGCCTTTTCGAAATCGCTGACGAACTCGCCCTCGGCGTCATAACCGGGTGCATAGTCGCTGACCATGGAATAGGCCGTCTTGGCGCCGTTTTTCACCGCCCAGCCGCCAAGCGGCGACACCATTTGCGACACCGTCATGCTGACGCGAATGAAATACGGCGACTTGCGTGTGATGATCGCCGTCGCGGCGTTGAAGATGATCGTCGGCGTCTTGGCCTCGGTGATGAGATCGGCGACCGCAAGCGCATTCGGCGTCAGCGCAAAACCACCGAGCGCACTGACCTTCTCGCGCAGGATCAGTTCCTCGCCGAACTGCCGGGTCTTCGATGCATCGCCGGCGCCCTCGTCGCGCCAGATGATCTGAATCTCGTTGCCGTTCACGGTCTTGCCATTGAGCTTTTGAAACGCATCGACCGAATCCTTGATCTGCTTGCCCAGGACGGCGAACGGCCCGGAGAACGGGGCTATGATTCCGAACTTGACGACATCGGCCCGTGCCACCGTTGAAATCATCATCAACGCCATGGCGGCGGACGCAACAAGCCAGCGTTTCATATGTCCCTCCCCTGAAGGTGCCGGCGCAGTTGAGGCGCGGTCGCAATATCTGTCAAATTGCTCAGGTTGAGCCGGGCTTTGCTGCCAAAATAATCAGCAACGTCAACAATCCATTGTGACGCCTCCACAAGCCTATTTGAGCTGGAGAGACAATCTCGTGAGGACGCCGGCAGCCAAAACCGGTAAATTGGGACGAATCTGACTTACACAAGTTCCTGTACCGATCAGCCCGGATGCACCATGCGCCAATATCTCGACCTCATGCGCCACGTCCTCGAGACGGGAACCCAGAAGACCGACCGGACCGGAACTGGAACCCGGTCCATCTTCGGGCCGCAACTGCGTTTTGACCTGTCGCAGGGCTTCCCCCTGGTGACGACGAAGAAGATCCACCTGAAGTCGATCGTTCATGAACTGCTGTGGTTCATCGCCGGCGACACCAACATCCGCTATCTCAACGCCAATGGCGTCAGCATCTGGGACGAATGGGCTGACGCCAACGGCGATCTCGGCCCGGTTTACGGCAAGCAATGGCGCTCGTGGGAAGGCGCCGACGGCGCCGCTCACGATCAGCTCAAATGGCTGATTGGCGAAATCAAACGCAATCCGGATTCCCGCCGTCTCATCATCTCCGCCTGGAACGTCGCTGACATTCCGGCGATGAAGCTCGCGCCCTGCCATTGCCTGTTTCAATTCTACGTGGCGGATGGTCGCCTGTCCTGTCAGTTGTATCAGCGTTCGGCGGACATTTTTCTGGGCGTGCCGTTCAACATCGCAAGCTATGCCTTGCTGACCCATATGGTCGCCCAGGTCACCGGGCTTGAAGTCGGCGATTTCGTTCACACTTTCGGCGACGCGCACCTCTATCTCAACCACTTCGATCAGGCGCGCCTGCAATTGACGCGCGAACCACGGCCTCTGCCGCAACTCAAGCTCAATAAAAACGTGACATCGCTGTTCGACTTCCACTACGACGACATCGTCTTCGAGCATTACGATCCGTACCCGCTCATCAAGGCGCCGGTGGCGGTGTGACAACAATCACGAAAAGCCAGATACCCGTGGTTATCGTCGCCGCTGTCGCACGCAATGGCGTCATCGGCGGCGGCAACCGGTTGCTCTGGCGTCTGTCCAGCGATCTGAAGCACTTCAAGGCCATCACGCTCGGCAAACCACTGGTCATGGGCCGCAAGACGTTTGAATCGATCGGCAAGCCTTTGCCGGGGCGCGAAACCGTCGTGATTACCCGCGATCCTGATTTCCATGTTCAGGGCGTTCACGTCGCCTCCGACATCGACAGCGGCTTCGCGCGGGCTTCCGAGCTTGCAGCCAGTATGAATACCGATGAGATTATCTGTGCTGGCGGCGGCGATATTTATGCCCAGACCCTGCCGTTTGCCGCGCGGCTGGAAATCACTGAAGTTAACCTTACGCCGGACGGCGATACCTATTTCCCGGCCCTCGACCCCCAATCATGGCGTGAAATCAACCGCGAGAACCATGAGCCTGGCCCGGGCGACGAGGCCGCGTTCAGTTGGGTGACGCTGACGCGGGCATAAAAGCCGCCGGTAAACGTTGAAAACCAGTCAAATAGTGCTTAATTGCCAGACCGCGTGTGGGGTTTCCCGCGTGTGCAAAAAGGGGAAGAGGGACTTTATGCCCTGGAACAATCAGAGCGGCGGGGGTGGACCCTGGCGGCCCAATAATAATCCGGGACCTTGGGGTCAGGGACCTTCCGGCGGCAGCGGCGGAGGCGGTCAGACGCCGGATCTGGAGGAATTGCTCCGGCGCAGTCAAGACAAGCTGAAGCAGGTTATGCCCGGCGGCTTCATGAGCGGCTTCGGCATTGCGCTGGTCGCCGCGGCGGCCGTCGCCATCTGGCTCGCCAGCGGCATCTACACGGTGCAGCCCAACGAAGCCGGCCTCGAAATGGTTTTCGGCCGCTTCACCCAGCGCACCGAAAACGGTCTGCGTTATAACTGGCCAGCGCCGATCGGCAGCGTCATCAAGCTGCGCGTCACCGACCGCAACAGCATCGACATCGGTTTCCGCACCAGAGAAGATCCCCGCCGGCCGGGCAACCAGACCCAGACCGACGTTCCCGAAGAGAGCCTGATGCTGACCGGCGACGAGAACATCGCCGATGTCAAATTCCGTGTCGTCTGGCAGATCGATCCGTCGAAGCCCCAGGACTTCGCCTTCAACGTCCGCGAAGTTCGCGAGACGATCAAGGCGGTCTCGGAAAGCTCCATGCGCGAAATCGTCGGCCGCACCCAGATCCAGAAAATCCTGACCGCCGAACGTAAGGTCATCGAACCGGCGGCTCAGGATCTGACCCAGCGCGTACTCAATGACTACAAAGCCGGCGTACAGATCTTGCAGGTGCAATTGCTGTCGGTCGACCCGCCGGAACAGGTCATCGCCGCATTCCGCGACGTGACGGCTGCTCAGCAGGATCTCGACCGTTTGCGCAACGAGGCCGAGGCTTACGCCAACCGCGTCGTTCCGGAAGCACGCGGCGGCGCCGCCCGCATCCTGCAGGAGGCCGAAGGCTATCGCGAACAGACCGTGGCGGAAGCCCGCGGTCAGGCGTCGCGCTTCACGCAGGTCTATGACCAATACCGACGCGCACCCGATGTGACGCGCGAGCGTATGTATATCGAAACCATGGAGCGTATTCTGGCTGGTACCAACAAGGTCATCATCGATCAAAGCGCCGGACAGGGCGTCGTGCCCTATCTGCCGCTCGGCCAGCTTGATCAGTCTGCTGCGCCGGGCCAAGGGTCTGGCCAGGGAGGACCGCGTCGATGACCAAGTCCTTCGCCGGCATGGCCGGCCTCATCGTTCTGATCCTGCTGCTGTTCACCGGCTATAGCGCGATCTTCACGGTCCATCAGGCCCAAAATGCGCTGCTGCTGCGCTTCGGTGAACCGGTTCCCGGTCGCTCCGTCGTGACGCAGCCGGGGCTGCACTTCAAGGCGCCATTCATCGAGAATGTCGTTTACTTCGACAACCGCATCCTCGACCTCGAAACGCCGAAGCAGGAGGTTCTCGCCTCCGACAACAACCGCATCGAAGTGGATGCGTTTCTGCGTTACAAGATCGTCGATATCCTGCAGTTCTACCGTTCGGTGCGAACCATCGACGTCGGCAACAATCAGCTTGGCTCCGTCCTGAATTCGGCCGTGCGCCGTGTGCTGGGCGAAGCCACCATGCTGCAATTGGTGCGCGACGACCGCAACAACCTGATGCGCAAGATCCTCGATCAGGTGAACCTCGAATCGGCGAAGCTGGGCATGAACGTCGTCGACGTTCGCATCCGCCGCGCCGACCTGCCGCGTCAGATTTCCGAACAGGTTTTCCGCCGCATGCAGACGGAGCGCGCCCGTGAAGCCGCCGACTACCGCGCGCAGGGTTCTGAACAGGCGCAGCGCATCACCGCCAAGGCAGATCGCGATGTCATCGTGATTCGCGCCGAGGCGCAGCGCCAGGCCGATCAGACCCGCGGCGAAGGCGACGCCGAGCGGAACAAGATTTTTGCCGAGGCATATGGCAAGGATCCGGATTTCTTCTCGTTTTACCGGTCGATGCAAGCCTATGAAACTGGACTGAAATCAGCCGATACCCGGTTGGTGATCAGCCCTAATTCGGAATTCTTCCGCTATTTCACCAAGCGTAACGGCGGTCCGGCGGTGTCTCCGTCAGCCGCAGCCAAGCCAGGAAATTGAACTTTACATCCCTCCGGAGCATGATTCGCTCCGGAGGGATGACTATTATGTGATAGTCCGCAGGCGCGACCGCCTTTCCGCCTGAATTTGCGCTAGATAGAACTGGTGACGGCCTTTCCAGGAGATGGTTTCGATGTCTTATCCGGTGATTTCCAACAAAGGCACACGTAGCTCGGGCATGAGCAGGCGTAGCTCGTTTTCCCGCACGCGCAGCATCGCCGCCGCGATGACGATCGCGCTCTGCGCCGGATCGGCTCTCGTCGCGCCACTGACGACACAACCTGCGTTTGCCCGCGGCGCCCCTGACTCCTTCGCCGATCTTGCGGCACAGGTCAGCGACGCCGTCGTCAACATTTCCGTCTCCCAGACCGTTGCCGACCGGCGCGGCAGCGGCGGCGCTCCCGGCGCAGCCCCCAACCTGCCGCGCGGAACGCCGTTCGACGATCTCTTCGAGGAATTCTTCCGCCGCCGCGGTCAGGGCCAAGGCCAGGGGCAAGGGCAGGACGACAGCGGACCGCAGCGTCCGCAGCGCCGCTCCAATTCGCTCGGCTCCGGCTTCGTCATCGATTCCTCCGGCATCGTCATCACCAACAACCACGTCGTCGGCGACGCCACCGACGTGACGGTCATCTTCACCGACGGCCAGCGCCTGAAGGCCGAGATCGTCGGCAAGGACGCCAAGATCGATATTGCCGTGCTGCGCGTGAAGCCGGACAAGCCGCTCAAGGCTGTCAAGTTCGGCGACAGCAACAAGACCCGCGTCGGCGATTGGGTGATGGCTGTCGGCAATCCGTTCGGCCTCGGCGGCACGGTGACGGTGGGCATTCTTTCGGCCCGCAACCGCAACATCAACAGCGGCCCTTACGACGACTATCTGCAGACGGACGCCTCGATCAATCGCGGCAATTCCGGCGGCCCGCTGTTCAATGCTGACGGCGAAGTCATCGGCGTCAACACCGCGATCCTGTCGCCGTCGGGCGGTTCGGTCGGCATCGGCTTCGCCTCGCCCTCCAACGTGCTGCAGCCGGTCATCGAGCAATTGCAGAAATACGGCGAGACCCGCCGCGGCTGGCTCGGCGTCAAGATCCAGGCCGTTGACGACGACGTCGCCGAAAGCCTCAATCTCGGTAAGGCGCGCGGCGCGTTGATCGCCGGCGTCGACGACAAGGGCCCCGCCAAGCCTGCCGGCATCAAGGCCGGCGATGTCATTGTAAAGTTTGACGGTCAGGACGTGAAAACCTCGGCCGACCTGCCCCGCCTCGTCGCCGCCACGCCGGTCGGCAAGGCCGTCGACGTCTCGGTGGTGCGCGCCGGCAAGGAACAGTCCCTGAAGGTCACACTCGGCCGCCTTGAGGATGGCGAACGCCAGGCTTCGCTCGGCTCGCCCAAAGCTGATACGCCGCCGGATCGCACCGTCGCGCAGAAGGCTTTGGGAATGGAATTCACCAATCTCAACGCCGCGGCGCGCACGAAGTTCTCCATCAAGGACGGCGTGAAGGGTGTCGTGGTCTCCAACGTCGATCCCAATTCACCGGCCGCCGACAAGCGCATCCAGGCCGGCGATACGATCGTCGAGATCAATCAGGAAGCGGTCAACCAGCCGGGCGACATCGCCACAAAGATGAAGGCAGCCAAGGAGCAGGGCCGCAAGTCGGCACTCTTCCTCGTCGCCAACACCCAGGGCGAAGTTCGCTTCGTGGCGTTGCCGGTGGAATGACAAAAGGGCAGTAGGCAGTCGGGATTAGGCAGTCGGAAGAGAAATCTACTGCCTACTGCCTAATCCCGACTGCCTACTGCCTACTGCCTACTGCCTACTGCCCTCACTGCATCGCCGTAATAAATTCCTCTTTGCGATAGCCCTGCGCATACAGCAGCGCCGTCAGATCGCCGTGGTCGATGCGCGCTTGCGCCGCTTCCGCCACCGCCGGCTTGGCGTGAAACGCGACGCCAAGGCCTGCTTCGCTCAGCATCGCAAGATCATTTGCGCCGTCGCCGACTGCCATGGTCGCTTCATGAGAAAGGCTGCGGCCGTCGCGCAATTCGATCAGACTCGCCAGTTTGGCCTCGCGACCCAGAATGGGCTCGCGCACAAGGCCGGCCAGCTTGCCGTCGGTGACGATCAGTTCATTGGCGCGATTTTCATGAAATCCGATCATCGCGGCAATCTGCGACGTAAATAGCGTAAAACCGCCAGAGACGAGCGCCGTATAGGCGCCGTTGGCGCGCATGGTGCGCACCAGGGTCTCGCCACCCGGCGTCAATGTGATGCGCTCAGCGATCACCTTGTCGACGACGCTGACATCGAGCCCTTTCAAGAGGGCCACGCGCTCGCGCAAGGCCGGCTCGAACTCGATTTCGCCGCG
>JAQGJO010000209.1 GCA_028290595.1 Hyphomicrobiales bacterium
AAACGCCTGATGAAATGATTGAAGCGGGTCCGGGTTCCGAACGGATAGAACAGATGGCTCAGCGCCAAACGATTGCGTGTCACCCAATTTGGAAGCTCGGGTCTTTTTTGAATCTCCCAAACACCGCCCGGTCGATCAGGGATACGACCATGAACATCCTTCGGCCGATCCTTTGTGTCGGCCACCATACCGGAGTAATGCCAGCCTGCTTTTTGAAAAATGCGCGCGCCTTCATCGCCATTTTGTATGGCGAGACGTAATTTGTCCGGCGCGATCATATCCAGATGTTGCCGTGTGGCCGCAATGCACGAGGCAAGCTCAGTTTGTGGGCCTGAAACTCTGTAGTAATTCAGATGCAGATAATACAGCGACAAACAAAATCCGAAGCTTTGGTTGCTGTCGTCTTTCAGCATTTCGGAGACGGCGGCGCGCCTGGGGATTTCTCCAACATTGGATAGAATCATCAGGTCGAGGGCTTCCGCATCTGGAACCCCTCGAAGTGTCGCATTGCGTTGCCACGCTTCCCTGGCGGTTGCATCATCCGTCTCAGGCATATCCGCCACGATCACATGTCGCAGCTTTGCCGCGAAGCGTGAAATACGAGGATCGCGTGGGTTAAGACTTATCGTGCGCGGGCTGCCGTCAAACGCCAGGGTGCTTTCGACAATGACAAAGCAATCGACAGCCTGATCCAGCTCGTTCAAGCGGATGGCAAGGACATCAATTTCGCCATTGTATAGAACGCAGTCGAAGACGCGCCGAACCCGTTGATCGGGCTTTGACGTAACCAATCCGGCTTCTGACATCGAATTTCCTCTGGGCGGGAAACAAATAGACAATATCGCCCAGAGAAATGCCAGACCTAGAGGCGCCCCGTCTACATGTCGTCGAAATAGCTGCGCACGCTCTTGTCAGCGGCCTGCACTTCCGGACCCTCATAGGGCATGCCCACTTCCATGGTCTCGTAGCCGGCAGCAAACATATTGACGTAAGGCGCGCCGCAAAAGGCGACGGGCTTCACCTTGTCCCAGATGAGGTAGCCCTTGGCGTCGACCAGATCCTTGTGCACCGAGGCGCCTAAAACATTGCCGACGACCATGGCCCGGTTCAGCCATTCCTTGACCCACACCACCTCGCATTCGAAATGGCGGGTACATTCGAGAATGCGCGGCGCCTTGACGAATTGCGACGGCAGCGCCGTCAGTCCCGCCTTTTCCAATTCGTTGACGCCTTTGGCGAAGGGCAGGCCGACGATCCGAACCTTCTCAAGAATATCGCGCTCGAATGACGGCAGATTCACCACGAACTGGTTGGTCGCTTTGATGTTGGCAGCCGTCTGTCCCGCCGCTGCTGTCGTAAAGGCGATCTGCACCGGATTGTGGACGATGCGAACCGTGGTTGCGTAGGACGCCGCATTGACACGTCCTTCCTCGTCGACCGTCGTGATCATCGAAGCATGGCCGCCCGGCGCGAACAGGCGGTCCCAATATTTCTCCGGCTGGTAGATGACATCTTCAGGGCGCATGGATTTTCCTTACTGGTTTGCGATTCTGATTTACGGTCCTGGCTTATTAGCCATCAATCCGCGCTAACGGCTGCTTTCGCCCGCTCGACGATAGCCGGCGGATAAGCATAGAAACGGTCGATCAGCTTCTGCACGTCTTCACCGGCCGTGGGATTGAGATCGAGCTGCAGCTTTTCTGCTTCGGCCAGGAACTGCGAATCCTTGATCGTCTGGGCAAAGCCGCTGCGCAAGGCGGCGACGCGCTCCGGCGGCGTGCCCGGCGGCGCGGCGTAGGGGCGTCCGTTCGCCTGCACGCCGAAGATCAGATCGAGAACCTGCCGGTCTTCGTCGGTCTTGGCGAAATCATAGATATGCGGAACGTCCTTCAGCTCGGGATTCCTGTTCAACCCCAGTTGCAGCAACGGCTTGATGCGGCCGGAGGTGTAATCGTCGCGCCATTCGGTCTTCAAGGTCGAGAGCGGGATGCCGCAAACGCCGTTGACCTCGCCCCGCAGAATGGCAAGCCGCACATCGGCCGACCCTTTGTAACCTTGAATGAGCTTCAGCTTCATGCCGAGAAGATTGCGAACCGCGCGCGCTGACTGCGACAGCGGCCCGCCGACGCCGGCGCCGGCAGCGCCGACAAGGACTTCTTTCGTGAACAAGTCCTCGGCCTTTTGAACCCCCGCTTCGGTGGAAAACGAGCATGTCCCGGTGACTTGGTCCAGATTGCCGATCCAGTTGAATTTGGACGGGTCCAATTTGCCGCCTGACGCCCCGAGCAGCGGGTCGACGGAGGCCGTGTGGGCGAAGGTGACGATGACCGATCCGTCGCGCGGCGCCACATTCGCAAGCCAGATGGCGCTGGCAAGCCCCGCCGCGCCGACCATGTTCTGTGTAATGACTGTCGGCTGCCCGGGCATGTGCTTGCCCAGATAGCGCGCCACGGTGCGGGCATAAAGATCGTATCCCGTGCCGACTTCATGGCCGACGACGATGTTGAGCGTCCGGCCGTGATAGAAGGTTTCGACGCTCTGTTGCGCGGATGCGCCGGCCGCAGCCAGAATAACAAGGCTCGGTACGCAAACGGCGTAGATGAAACGGCGCATTCTTCGTCAACTCCCTGGCGACCCGTCTGTTGCGAGTTCGCGCCGATCCTAGGTGGTTTAGCTGCGCCGATCAAATCATGGGACGTCGCCCGCGCTGGTTTTTGAAATCCACGCATTGGCGAAGCGCAGCAAGCTTGTTAGCATGCTCGAAACACGACCGAATAATAATGCCTAAGGAGGAAGCAAATGAATCGAATCCGTAACGCAGCGCGGATGATATCGGTCGTCATGGGTCTGCATGCCGGTGCGGGCTTGCTTTGCGGTAGCGCCAGCGCCCAGACGTTTCCGTCGGAGGACTTCCATTTCATCGTCGGCTTCCCGCCCGGCAGCGGCGCCGACGTTCTGACCCGTTTCTTCGCGGCGAAATTGCAGATGGTCTCCGGACGCACTGTGATCGTCGAGAACCGCACGGGCGCTGCCGGCAATATCGCGACGGAAGCGGTCGCCCGTGCCAAACCCGATGGTCATACGCTGCTGCTCGGTGCAGGCAGCGCCATTGCTGCCGGCATGTATCTGTTCAAGAATCCCACCGTCGATGTGACGAAAGCCTTCCAGATCGCCGCAACCCTCAATCGCCAGGCTTTTATGCTGACGGTCGATGCCAAATCGCCCTACAAATCTGTGGCGGAATTGACGGCCGGCATGAAGGCGAAAGGCGAGAAGGCAAGCTATGCGACGACGGCGGCGACCGGCATCGTGCTGGGCGAGATGTACAAGAGCATCACCGGCGTGCAGGCGGTCGAGGTGCGCTACAGGGGTGCTGCCGAGGCGCTGCCGGAATTGTCGGCGGGCAGGCTGGATTACGGCTCGTTCGATCCCGCCTTTACCCTCGCCCAGGCGCGCGCCGGACGTCTGCGCATTCTCGCGCAATCCTCCGCGCAGCCTCTGAAGGCTCTGGAAGGCATCCCGACCATGGAAGCCGCAGGCGTGCCGGGCATCGATCTCACATCCTGGTGGGCCATCCACGCGCCGATCGCGACGCCGCGCGCCAACATCGACAAGCTCAATGCCTGGTTCAAGCAGATCCTGTCGGAGCCGGAGACGGCGAAGTTTCTCGCCGATGTCGGCGGTGATGTCTTCATCAGCACGCCGGATGATGCGCAGGCGCTGTTCATCAGGGAAGAGAAGGCCTGGAAGGAATATGTGCGGATTGCCAAAATCGATCCGCAATGAATCCTGACTCAATGCGGGCTGATTACGTCATTGTCGGCGCAGGTTCGGCCGGTTGCGTGCTAGCCGAGCGGCTGAGCGCGTCCGGCGCGTCCGTGCTCTTGCTGGAAGCAGGCCCGCGCGACCGCTCGCCGCTCATTCATATCCCGGCCGGCGTCGCCGGCCTGATGGGGCATCCGCTTTACGACTGGAACTTCGCATCCGAGCCGGTGCCCGGCACTGACGGTCGCGTCATCCGCCTGCCGCGCGGACGCACGCTCGGCGGCACCAGTTCCATCAACGGCATGGCCTTCGTGCGCGGTATGCCGGCGGATTTCGATGCCTGGGCGCAGGCCGGCTGCAAAGGCTGGGGCTGGGACGATGTCCTGCCTCACTTCAAATCGATCGAACGGTTTGATGATGGCATTGCCGATGGTTCGCGTGG
>JAQGJO010000213.1 GCA_028290595.1 Hyphomicrobiales bacterium
GGGCGATGCATTGAGCTGACGATTCAGGCGGCTTTAGGGGTCGTTGCAGCGGGCTCGCGACTACTTGCGCCCGCTCGTACGGACCGGCCGGCCCTCGTAATCGTAGACGAAGCTGGCGGTCTCGAATAAATCGAATGGCACGCGCAAACCGATCTCGCGCGCCTTTGCAAAGCTGATCGAAATATCCGGCGGCGATACGATACCGACCTTCAGGGCGTCCGCCTTTGACCTTCCGACGAGAATGTCGGCGCCATAGATCGCCGCGAGGTGCGCATTACTTTCAAAGCTGATGCCCATGGCGACAACGGCCGTATCCGGGCCGGAGGTCACGATCTCGGGAATCATGCTGACGACCGGCACATGGCCGGAATATTCATTGATGGTCTTCATTTCCTTGAATACCGACGTGCTGCCGGTGACGAGGAACACGCTATTGTTCAGGTCCGGATCCTTGGCCCGCATCTGGCGGATCGCATCCGGAACAATCTTGGCCAATTCTTCACGGGCCTTCTCGGGCGTCTGAACCGATCCCATGATGACCTGAATGCCGTTCTTGCGGGCATGGGCGGCAATCGGCTCGGCCTGGGTCTGCACCGCACTGACGTTCTTGTTGTCGACCAGGATAGCGATGTTCTTCAGGTCGGGCTTCAAATTGACGATGTAAGCCAGCTGTACCTCGACCGGCATGTTCAACGACGTGAAGGCAAAGTTGTTCCCGGTACCGTTCTCGTAATCCTTGGTCTGACCGAGTTGCACGGGATCTTTCGAGCACACCGAAACGACCGGAATACTGCCACCCAGGTAGTTGTCAAAGAGCCATGCCGTCGATTCCGAGCCCATTGAGAAGATCAGATCGAACTTGCCCTGCTCGGCAAACTTGAGCACTTCCTTGCCGCGCGCATCCTTCAACTCGAAGTTAATTGCGGTGATGTGCGCGTTCAGTTCTTTTTCGTCGAAAACTTCGAGAATCTTCGTGATCGCGATGTCGTATGCCGAAGACGCGCGGGGATACAACACCAAGACCCGCTTGACCGGACCTTTATGTTCGATCTTGGCTCGCATGGAGACCCGCAAGGGATCGGCCGGATCGCCAACGATGTTCCAATCTGCCGTAATGCTCGACTGATATTTAAACCAACGCGAGTACGGCGGCTCTTGAGCGCTCACCGGCGACGCCAACACGCAAGCGATAAAGCCTGCCAGTATCCAGCGCAGGCCACCCAGCCATTTTTGAGCCGCTTTGATCATTCCGCCGCCTCGGCAGCGAGCATCGGGGCTCGCGATCGTGTATGAATAACGAAGAGCAGCCCCAGAACAGCAATTGCCACGCCAATCCAGGCGAGAATTTGCGCTTGCTGGCCCCACAGCAGAAACAATTGGGAGACCACGAAGGGACCGGCGATATGTCCGAAGCGCTCGAGGAAACGATAACTTGTCGTCGCCGGATTGGCGCCAACGCGTTTCGCCAGTTGCGACTGCCCGATATGGGTCACCACGGGCGCATTGATGAAGCCGTGCGCGATGCCGACCAGGATGGTGCCGGCGATAACCGAACTCGTGCTCAATAGTCCATCGCCAACGATCGGCGAGCCCATCAGTCCGATAAGCACCAGTCCGGCGCCGCTGAGCACGGCACCCCAGAATAGCACGCTCTCGCTGTTATTGGTGCGGTCGACCAAGCGGGAGGCATAGTGGCTCGCAACGATCACACCCAAGCCATAGAGCATGACAATCTGGCCGATATCTTCAGGACGATAGCCGTTCTTTCCAAGCAGCAGCGGTATCGCAAACGTAATCGCGCCCGTCAGGATGGCCTTCGCCGGGATGCCGATGCACAGCAATATCCTGAGGAATTCGAAGCTGGTGACGACGCTCTGGATATCGTTCGCCAGCTTGCCGACGGCGGCGCCGAGATTTCCGGCGACCTGCGACTTTCTTTCGGCACGCGGCAGCAGCATCACGACATACAGAACCGTGGCAAGCGCGACTGAGCCGGCAACTTGGAACACGCCGCGCGCGTCCAACTGATTGAGCAGAAGCGAGCCCAGCGCCATGCCGGACAGCATGCCGCCCTGGAATCCAAAGACGATGATCGCCGCGCCCTGCGTCTTCTTCTCGGGCGAGGCGACCGCGAGGATGTACGTCTGGACGCCGATCAGCAGCACGCCCTGACCCAATCCGGCGAGGCCCCGAAGCGCCGTCAGCTCATAGATTCCCATTGGGAATGCCATCCCGGCGACGCCGGCGCCCGCGAGCAGGATACCTACCAGAATAAGCGGCTTGGGGCCGTATCGTTCGGCCAGATTGCCGGCCGGCAGCAGGCTTAGCGCAAAAAGCTGGTAATAGGCGGTGAAAGGCATCGAAGCGTGGCTGACCGACATGCCGGCCGCTACCGCCGCGTCCTGCATGAATTTCGGCAGGAATGAATAGGTCAGGCTGTCGAAAAAGACCGAGAGAAAGAACACCGGCTTGACGATAACCAGCGCCGCATCGCCTGCCGATTTCGGTTCCGCCATCGTGGCGGACGCGGTCGGCCGAAGACGCTGCAACGATGCAGCAACCTGCAGGAACAAGCCGGCGAGGAATGCCGAGGCCACGAACAGCGCCGCGAAGTTTCTGACGTTGCGGATGATGCGCTCATACACCACGTCGCGCGGCACCGTCACCGCGAGGGCAACGCGGCGATCCTGATCGCCCGTATGAGCCAGATCGATCTGGTACTCGAAGTTTCGGGGGTCGAAGGTCCAGCCTTTAGCCCCCTTGTTGCGGTCGGTGCCGATGACGACGGTCCCGTTCTCCAGCAGCGCCGCCTCGTTGATATCCGAATTGGCGCGGCGGTATTCACTGAGCGCTTTGTCCAGACCCTCGATGTCGGAGAACTTTAGCTTGAAGCCGACCACGTCGTTCAGGCGCTGCGACAACGTGACGGCCGATGCTTTCGACTTGTTCTGAACGCCATCATAATACAGCGAGATCAGCGTGCCGACGACGCCCGCCGCCATGATCGAGAATGTCAGCGCATAGCCGATTTGCAGCCATGGTACGCGCGTCCCGACCAAGCGCGGAAGCATGAAGTGGAGGATGACGGCGAACACAGCCGCCAGTCCAAACGCCAAGTTCAGCAGCGGCCAGAAAGCCGCGTAAATGCGTTTTTTGACTGCATCCGTCGGTGACACCAGCACGAGATTGCCGACCGTCTCAAACCGGGTTTGTAGCGGGATGATCAGCTGGTAGTGCGTGTCACCGTACTCGATCTGGACC
>JAQGJO010000258.1 GCA_028290595.1 Hyphomicrobiales bacterium
CCGCATAGGCCTCATGGAGATAATGAAAGCCGTTGACCTCGTCGGCCGTGCACTCCGGCCAGGCGTCGCGCTTCTCGAACGTCCAGCCGTAATCGCGCAGATCCGGCAGCCCCCAGGTGACGCTGATCGCACTATCGAGCTGTTTGACCGCGCGCATCAGCAAGGTGCGATGCGCCCACGGGCAGCCGAAGGTCACGTAAAGATGATAGCGCCCCGCCTCCGCCTTGAAGCCCGATGCTCCATCGGCGGTGACGCGATCGCGGAACGCGCTGTCGGCGCGCAGAAAGTCTCCGCTCGCGGCCGTTTCCTGCGCCAGACGCTCGTCGCGCCAGACGCCATTGATCAGAATGCCCATTGAACCGCTCCCTCGTTGGAGGACAATCTGCCTGCGGATGGGATGCGGCGCAAGCAAGCCCGCTGCAACGCAGCCCGGCATTGCCGGCACCCCAATGAGGGGAATTCTGTCTAAGGAATTTTCTTCCGCTTGCCGGCCCACGGTCAGCACAAAACCCCTGTTCGCCATTGCCCGGCCCCGGCAATGGCCTTAGGCTCCCGCCGCTGCCGCTCATATTGCTGCGACAAGGCACAGCGGCACCACAGGGAGGTCTTATGTTTCTACGCCCGGTCATGCTCAGCGCCGCACTTGTTCTGTCTACCGTCGCATCGCAGGCGGAGACCCTGAAGGTCGCCATATCCCAGCGCGGGTTCTGGGACAGCTCCTTTATCGACATGGGCATTAAGGAAGGCCTCTTCAAAAAGGAAAATCTCGAGATCGAACCCTTCTACACCGAAGGCGGCGCGACGACGCTCGATGCGGTCATGTCGGGCAGTGTCGATATCGCCATGTCGAATGGACTGCTGGGCGTCATCGGCCGCTACGCCAAGGGCGCGCCGATCCGCGTCATCTCGGCCGAGTTCACCGGCGGCAGCGACGCCTTCTGGTATGCGCGCGCCGACAGCGGCATCAAGAGCTTCAAGGACACCAACGGCAAGACGATCGGATTTTCCTCCAACGGCTCGTCCACCAATCTTATGGTCCTGGGTCTCATCAAGCTCGCCGGCACGAACGCGAAAGCCACCCCTACGGGCGGCGCACCCGCGACCTATGTGCAGGTCACCACCAAGCAGATCGACATGGGCTGGTCGGTGCCACCCTTCGCCTTGCAGGATGTGCTCGACAACAAGCTGGTGATCGTCGGGCGCGGCTCCGACATCCCCGAGCTTGCCAACCAGACTGTGCGCGTCAATGTCGTCACCGAGGCGGGGCTGAAGAGCAAGCGCGATGCGCTGCAGCGTTTCATGAAGGTCTATAACGCCGCCGTGGATTTTGCCTACACCAACCCCAAGGCGCTGGAATATTTCGCAGCCGAGAACAAGATCACGGTCGACTTTGCCAAGAAGGTGCTGGAATTCTATCCCCGCGCCGCCGTGCAGACCGTTGAGGTCAAGGGCCTCGACCAGACGGTGCGCGATGCAATCGCCTTCAAATACATGGCGCCGACCGCCACCACCAAGGACCTCGCTGGCCTGATCGACATCGTCGCGCCCGCGGGGAAATAGAAGCCCAATACGAAGATTAGTCGCGGATGGGGTCTGGTCTGGACGCGGGATACGCGCCCAGACCGCAATGCTCAGGATCCTTGAACAGCATCCGGGTCAATATGACGAACCTCAACGCCGAGGCTTCCCGCTGCAGCCGTGAATTCTTCTTTCTCATCGTTCGAATATTGCAGCACGAGATCGATCCGCTCGGCCAGAAGTAACGCGCGGCATGCATCCAGTCTCTGAAACGGCGGAGCTTTTTTGTCGAGTAACGTCGGGTCTCTTTCCGGAACGGCTGAAATTCTGGCCCAATGTGCCGCCAATCGCTCCGCACCGCGCCGGTTGAAGTGCAGCAGCAACTCAACCTTCGACTCTGAATGGATTTGAAGCAGATCGGCCTGCAACTGACGCACCTCTTCCGAGGCTCGGATAATTCGCGAATTGATCAACATCGGCGGACACAGGCTGGGAACGCGGCCGTAGTAACGGCCGCCGCAGACCAATATTCTGGACATGCTTCTCTCATTTTAAGGGAATAGCCACGAGCCAAGCAAGCCGCGCTCCGCAGGCTTCTTGGGGCCTGTTGCACAGCATTTACTTGAGCGTCGGATTAGGCCGCTTATACAGTATAGTCAATCGAACACGTTCAAATAATTCATATTTTTATTTAAAAATCAGTATAGACTTACCGCGCTCAAGCCAAATATAGTCCTGGAGCAGCCGGCGAGCGATAATATCTGGCCGAACCAAGCGATGCGCGGCAGGCCAAGCCCCGTGCTTGATGCACTTGGCTGCTTAACGAACGGATTCAAAACAGGAACCCGCGAGGAGGTTTGGCCGTTATGGTCGAACGAGGCGGCCGGGCCGTTTTCGTGCCTTTTGTGCTGCCTTGCGGAGTAACGCGTTTGCGCTTGTTTGAATGCCAGTCCTGCCAGGGCGTCATTTACTTCGAAAACCACGCCTGCCAGTCCTGCGGTCATCGCCTCGGCTATCTGCCCCGTGCCAATGCACTGTCGGCCGTGGAACAGACAACCGATGGATCATGGTCAGCCCTTGCTGTGCCCGACCAGACCTGGCGTTTCTGCGCCAATGCAGAGCATGACGTTTGTAACTGGCTTGTCCCGGCGGGATCGCCTGATCTCTACTGCCTCGCCTGCCGGCACAACGAGATGATCCCAGACATCTCCGATCCGGCCAACCTGTCGTCATGGCGCTTGATCGAGCAGGCCAAGCATCGCCTGTTCTATTCGCTCATGCGTCTCGACCTGCCTCTGGCCACGCGGACAGAAGACCAAATGCATGGTCTGATCTTTCGTTTCCTTGCAGACCCGCCTCCCCACCTCGGCCCCAAAGTGATGACCGGCCACGAGAACGGCGTCATCACCCTGGCGCTCGGCGAAGCGGATGCGGTCGAGCGTTTGCGGCGGCGCGAGCAATTGGGCGAATTGTATCGCACCTTGCTCGGCCATTTCCGCCATGAGATCGGCCACCACTACTGGGACATCCTGGTGCGCGACGGCGGCCAGCTCGACTCATGCCGGGAGATTTTCGGCGACGACAGGGCCGACTACGAGACGGCGCTGGAGAACCACTATCAGAACGGCGCGCCGCCGGACTGGCAGGACAATTTCGTCTCGTCCTACGCCACCGTGCATCCATGGGAAGATTTCGCCGAGACCTGGGCGCATTATTTCCACATCCTCGACACGCTGGAGATGGGCAATGCCTTCGGCATTACAGTGAAGGCGAAAGTTCATTCCAGCAACGGCATCGCCACAAAACTCGATTTCGATCCCTATCAGGCGGAGTCGATGGAAAAGATCGTCGATGCCTGGCTACCCTTCGTGTTCGCCATGAACAGCGTCAGCCGCGCCATGGGCCATCAGGACATGTATCCGTTCGTGA
>JAQGJO010000273.1 GCA_028290595.1 Hyphomicrobiales bacterium
TCGTCACGCTCTTGCCGATGATGACGGCGCCTGCCGCGCGTAGCGCAGCGACACAGGCGGCGTCTTCAAGCGGCTGGCGCGAGGCGAAGATGGAGGAGCCGCACTGCGTCGGCATGTCCTCGGTGTCGATGATATCCTTGATAGCGACCGGCACGCCGTGCAGCGGCCCGCACGCCACGCCGTCACGCTGCTTGGCGTCGGCCTCGGCTGCCATCGCCAATGCGTGCTGCGGATCGAGAAACGCCCACGCCTGGATCTGCGGATCGACCGCTTCGATGCGCTCGAGGCAGGCGCGCATCAGGGCATAGGCGCTCAGTTCGCCGCTGCGAATCCGGCGCGCCGCCTCGTATGCGGAAAGCTGAAACAAATCGGTCATACAGGAATTCCATGCGGCGGATGCGAGCAATCTAGCCGCTATTTTCATCTCGTCCAAGGCGTGGAGATTGCTGGCGCTGTCGGGATCGATCAACTAGATTGCCGCCGGTTCGTCCAATCAAGGCATAAGAGGAAACAGGTCCATGGCTATTTCGATGTATAAAAGCTCGGTGCCGATCTTTATTCAATTTCTCGGCGGGCTTTCGGGCGTGCTCGACAAGGCGCAGGCGCATATCGACGCCAAGAAGCTCGACGCCAGCTACTTCATGACGCTCCGCCTCTATCCCGACATGCATCCTTTCGTGCGTCAGGTGCGGGCTTCCACCGATCACGCCGTCAGCGCCTCAAGCCGCATTTCCGGTGTCGAGGCGATCAAGTTCGAAAACACGGAGACGTCCATCGCCGAGTTGAAGGAACGGATTGCCAAAACGATCGCCTTTCTCCAGACGATCAAGCCGGAACAGCTCGACGGCCAGGAAGACAAGGACATCACCATCACCTTCCCGAGCGGCGAGCGCAAGTTCACCGGCCAGACGTTCCTGCTGAACTTCAGCCTGCCGAACTTCTATTTCCACACCACGGCCGCCTACGGCATCCTGCGCCAGGCCGGCGTCGAAGTGGGCAAACGCGACTTCATGGGCACGCCCGTTCAAGCTTGATCGAGTTTGCCTGATCGAGTTTCGCTTCAAACAAAAGCCCCGGCGGTTGCAACTGCCGGGGCTTCTGCATGAGAGCTTTGCGTTCGGGTGTGTTGAGATTCACGTCAGACCGCGCCGAAAATGGCGGTTCTCGAGAACCGGAGCGGAGCGTACGTTTGTACGTGAGCACCGGAAGCGCAGAGAGCCGACATTTGCAGGCCGGTATCACGTGAATATCGACACAGCCGATCAATGCACCATGAATACCGGCAAGGTCATGGCCTTCAGGATATCGGTCGAGGTGCCGCCGAAGACGAATTCGCGCAGGCGCGAATGGCCGTAGCCACCCATCACCAAAAGGTCTGCCCCGGAATCGGCCGCGTAGGACAGCAGCGTCGATGCCACGTCTTCGGTTTTCGGCAGCATGCGCAGTTCGGCATTGATGCCGTGGCGCGCCAGATGCCGGCTGATGTTGAAGCCCGGCAGGTCGTCGGTCGGTGTTCCCGCCGGCGTCACGGTGACGATCTCGACCTTGCCTGCAACGTGCAGCAGGGGCAGGGCGTCGTTCAGCGCCCGCGCCGCGACCGAGCTGCCGTCCCACGCAACCAGAACATGACCGAATTTCGCCGGACCCTTCTGGATGTAAGGCACGACGATGACAGGCCGGCCGGTGTCGAACAGGGTCGCGTTGATCATGGCGCGGTCGCCGATGGTCGAGTCCGGCCCTGATTGGGTGGTGATCGCAAGATCAAAATGCCGCGCCAGGGAGCCGATCTCCGATTGCGCCAGGCCGGGAATGCCTTCGAGGTTGACGAGTTCGGTCTGCACGCCGGCCGGCGCTTCTGCCGATATCTCACGAAAGGTCTGCTCCGCGGCGGCCTTTGCATCTTCGGCGATGGTAGCGATCAGCTCATAGGGATAGTCGCCCGTCGCGCTGATCGGCATCAGGATTTGCGCCGGAACCGCCGCGATCGACAAATGGGCACCCATTTTCGACGCGAAGGACAAAGCATATTCTCGCGCCGTCACTGGCGCTTCCGCCTCAAGAACCAGTAGAATGTCTTTGATCGCCATGTCAGCCTCCGGGTCTGGATGTAACCTTTGCGCCTAACAAGACACCGCTCCTTGATTGAAATCAATTCGAATGCGGAATGTCGTCAAAGAGAAATTCCGATCATGGTTGCGCGGCTCTGCCGGGCAATGCGGGCGGGAACCTGAGTAAACGCTGTTCCACAATTGAGAGTTGCAATGCAGATCGTATTATTTACGCCAAACCAGATCATCCAGCGCCGCCTTGCCGAAACGCTGGGAGCGTCCCTCGTGATCGCCAACGACGAAACATCTGTTTTCAAGGCTTTACCGGCGGCGGACGGTTTGATTCTCGCGGTACAGGATTATTCCGATCAGATCGGCCGCGCCGTCCTCCAGGCCGGACGTTTGAAATGGGTGCAGCTTCTCTCTGCCGGGTTCGATCGGGTCCAGAAACACGGCGTCCCGCAAGGCGCGATCGTCACCAATGCCGGCGATGCTTTGACACCGTCCGTCGCCACCCATGCCGTCTCGCTGGCGCTCGCGGTGCAACGCGGCTTCCCGGCCATGGCGCAGGCACAGGCTCGCGGCGAATGGGCGCGCGATATGGAGCAGCGCATGACCACGCCTGCGGAAGCGACATGTCTCTTGGTCGGCTTCG
>JAQGJO010000304.1 GCA_028290595.1 Hyphomicrobiales bacterium
CTCCGAAGGCAGAGGCCAGGGGTTCGAATCCCTTCGGGTGCGCCAATTCTCGCAAAATCCTGCTCCAGGTTGCTCTATGATGTTGTCTCCCGCGGTGGTCCGGAGGCGAACATGTGAGCAAGTTCAAGCCAGATGGCTGGCGCACCATCACCCCCAGAATCGTGACCGAGGACGTCGCTGGTCTGGTGGGATTCCTGAAAGCAGTTTTCGGCGGCGAGGGTGCACTGCGAACCGGAGCACCCACTGAGATCAAGATTGGCGACTCCATCGTGATGATCAGCGATGGCGGCGGCGAGCGTGAGACAATGCCGGCCTTCCTCCACGTCTATCTTGAGAATGCGGACGAGACCTACGGGCGTGCCATGACCGCCGGCGCCGTATCCATCGAGAGGCCCTCAGATATGCCCTACGGCGACAGGCGTGCAACCGTGCGGGATCCTTGGGGCAATATATGGCAGATAGCGACGTATCGGGAGCAATGAGACAGGCCGGCTCAGACAGGCGCAAGAATCGTCTGTCCGCTGCGAAAGGAAATCAGAACTGCAATTGTTCTCACCACCGGCCGCGAGCCCCCAGACCGAACCGCCTCAGATCGACTTGACCTCGCCGCCATCCATGCGAAGCGTCGAGCCGGTCATCCAGCGCGCGCCGGGCGAAACGAGAAACGCCATCAGCTCGGCGATTTCTTCCGGTTCGCCGTAGCGGGCAATGCCAGCCTCTTTCGGGAAGCTGGCTGTTGCGGCCTCCACCGTCATGTCGTGCAGCGAAGCCCAGTGCTGGAGATAGGAACGGCGGCGACCGGTCATCACCGGCCCCGGCAAGACACTGTTGACTTGGACGCCATCGGCGATGCCGCGATCCGAGAAGGCCTTAGCGAGCGCCACGATCGCGGCGTTGATCGTGCCGACAGCCGCGTAAGGCGCTTTCGGAAACAACGCCGAGTTCCCCGACATCAGTACGACAGACCCTTTGGCTTCCTTCAACGCCGGCCACGCCGCGATGGTCAAGCGCCGGGCGCCGTGCAGCTTGAGCGCCAGGCCGCCTTCCCACTGCTCATCGGTCATCTCGAACAGATCGATCTGGGGCACCGCGCCGGCAATGTTGAGCAGAGCATCGATGCGGCCGAACGTTGACAGCGTCTGGTCGACGACCTGCTTCGGCGCCGAGACCTCGGCAAGGTTGATATCGATCACGAGCGCTTCGGCGCCGGCGGCGCGCACCGCCTCCGCCGTCTTCTCAAGGTTGGGACGATCGCGCGCGACGAGGACGATCGAGGAAAAGTCCCGGGCGAGCCGGACGGCGGTGGAATGGCCGATGCCCTGGCTGGCGCCGGTGACGATCGCGACGGATTTCGACATGTGATTTCTCCTGGTTTCTGATGGGATCAGCGGGCAAGAAACGCGCGGATGGCGTCTGCGATCTCGACGGCATGGGTCTCCAGCGCGAAGTGGCCGGTGTCGAAGAAGCGCACGACAGCATCTGGCATGTCGCGCTTGAACGCCTCGGCGCCGGGGGGCAGAAAGAACGGATCGTTCTTACCCCACACAGCGAGGAACGGCGGTTTGTGAGTCCGGAAATACAGCTGGAACGTTGGATAAAGCGCGACATTGCTCTTGTAGTCGCCGAACAGATCGAGCTGGACCTCATCGGCGCCGGACCGGGCCAGATAGAAATTGTCGAGTGAATAGCCGTCCGGCGAAACCACCGCGGGCTCGGGCACGCCGTCCATATATTGCCAGACGGTAGACTCGGGCGCGAGGAAGGCGCGCAGTGCTTCGCGATTGGCTTGCGACGGCTCTTGCCAATAGGCCCGGATGGGATTCCATCCCTCGCTCAGCCCCTCCTCATAGGCGTTGCCGTTCTGCGAGATGATGGCGGTGATACGATCGGGATGTTTTGCGGCGATCCGGAAGCCTGTCGGCGCGCCGTAGTCGAAGACATAGATGGCGAAGCGCTTCAGGCCGATCACTTCAGTGAAGCGGTCGATGACGTCGGCGACATGATCGAAGCTGTACGTGAAGCTGCCGCGCTCCGGCATGTCCGATTGGCCGAAGCCCGGCAGGTCTGGCGCGATGAGATGAAAGCGATCGGCCAGAAGCGGAATGAGATCGCGGAACATATGGCCGGCGCTGGGGAAGCCATGCAGCAAAAGCAGTGTTGGCGCATCGGCGGCGCCGGCCTCGCGATAGAATATCTTCAGGCCGTCGACGTCGGCAGATCGATATTTAATGGCAGTCATTGCATGTCTCCGTTTTGTGTTGAAAAAGCTGCGTCAGAGCGCGTCACGCGCCGCTTGAAGGATGATGTCCACAACGACGCCCGGCGCGGTGACTGATGGCGTGTGATCGACCGGGTACGCCTGCACCCGCGCGGTCATCCTCGCTGCCATCAAGCGCTGGGTCGCAGGCGCGATCATGCGATCTTCCTCGGCGACGAAGAACCAGCTCGGCCGGTCCTTCCAGAGCGGCCGTTCAACTTTGGTGCTGATGCAGGGAACAGCGATCGGCCGCTGCACGGCTGCCAGAAGCGCCTGCTCTTCGGCAGAGGCGTGCTGCGCGAAGGCTGCCGCAAATGCATCATCGGGAAGCCAGATCAGGCCATGAGCGTCAGGGGCAAGCTTCGGCGCCAGCGGATGCGGATCGGCGCGATAGAACACGTCGGCGACCGTCTCGCCCTCATCCGGCGCGAGCGCCGCGACATAGACAAGCGAGCGAACTTTCTCACTGCGGGTCGCTGCGATGACGGCGCCGGCATAGGCATGGCCGACCAGAACGACCGGGCCTTCGACCCGCTCCAGTGTCCGGTCGAGTGCCGCCCTGTCGTCGGCCAGAGAGGTTAGTGGCAGGGGCGCCGCGAAGACGTTGAGGCCCTTTGTTTTGAGCGCGCCGATGACCTTGCTCCAGCTCGATCCATCGGCCCAGGCGCCATGCACAAGCACCACATTCATATGATTGAGGGACATTTCTCGCTCCTTCGCCGGCTCGCTCCAGAAACTCACCCGGAGCTTTAGTAACCTCTTTAACTTATTTATAGAGGTTACTATTGGCAGACATAACTTGTCAAGAGCCATCGGAGAGGTTATTTGCACAGAGACGACCGAAACCAAATCGAGAGATCGCTCAGATGGCTCACCCCCGCCCGCCTGCCCTATTCCTCGCCGACGCGCTCGGTCTCGACTTCCTGAACTCGGTGGCGACGCCGGTGGACACGGAGGTCGACTGGATCGGCGATGGCGACGGCTTGCTGGCCTGGCTGGAGCAGGCGCGCCTCGTGCCCGCCGACGCGCTGGAAGCTTTGCGGGCGCAAGCAATGCCTGGAGAGTTCGACAACGTGGCCGCACAGGCGCGAAGCCTTCGCGAGTGGTTCAGAGCGTTCGTCCGGCAGCACAAGGGCCGACCGCTGGCGCCGGGGGCTCTGCACGAATTGGAGCCGATCAACCGGTTGCTCGAACGCGATGAAGGATATGGACGGATCGTCGCTCCCGATCACGCAAGCGACACCGGCCTGGAACTGCTGATGACGCGCCGGTGGCGATCGCCGGAATCGCTGCTCCTGCCGATCGGCGAAGCGCTGGCGAAATTCGTTTGCGAGGAAGACTTCTCACATGTGAAGGCGTGCGAGGGCCCGGCCTGCACGCTGATGTTCGCCGATCATACGCGAGGCCATGCGCGCAGATGGTGCAGCATGGCGATCTGCGGCAACCGCGCCAAACAGGCCGCTCACCGGCAGCGGCTGAAGGCTCAGCAGTAGAGGGCTTGAACCGAGTCTGTCGATCTATAGCCGCGGATCAACAGGCTCGCTTTCCATCGCCAGCACGCCGAACACGCACTGATGCACGCGAGTGAGTGGCGCGTGATCGGCGAACCTGTGAAGCGCTTCCAGGCCCAGCGCAAATTCGCGCAGCGCCATTGATCGCTTCTGTCCAAGCCCGCGCTTCTTGAGGCGTACGAGATTATCCGGCTGGTCGTAGTCAGGCCCGTAGATGATGCGCAGATATTCCCGACCGCGGCACTTGATCGCCGGCTGCAGCAAGCCGCGGCCGCCGCGCGCGACGAAATCGACCGGCTTGACCACCATGCCTTCGCCGCCCGCCGCAGTAAGCGCCTCCCACCAGTCTATCGCGTCTGCGACCTGAGCTGGATCGGAGAGTTCGACGCGGCGATGCTCGGTGGCAAGGATCAGCGCGGGATCGACGCTCGCGAGCCGATGCACCTGGCTCATATGCCAGAGGTGATCCTGGTCGTCGTGGACGGAACCTTCGGTCGCAAGCAGGTGGAACGGCGCAATGCGCAGATCATCGATACCCGCGAACGGCGCGACATAGCGGTTGTAGGCGTTACGATAAAGCAGCGCATCCTTGAGCCGCTGGGCCGTAGAATCGGCCAGTGCCCCGACATCGATGCCACGCGCACGCGCCGCTTCGAGCGCCGAGCTTGCCGCATCGAGCCCGGAGATGGCAGCCGCACCCACAGCGGCATATTGATCGCGGATCAACGATCCGGCCTTCATGCTCCACGGCAGGATTTCGGCGTCCCACAGCACCCAGTCGGTGTTCAAATCGAGCCACAGGCCCGACGCTTCCATCGCGCTATCGACGCGGTGAAGTGCGGCAGCTTCAAGTTCGGCATCGTTGAAGAAGCGCCGCCCGGTGCGCGTCACGATCACGCCACGGCTGCCATCGGCTGCGCCAAAGCGGCGCGCCGCCACCTCCTGGTTGCGCGCGAGCACGATCAGGGCGCGCGAGCCCATATGCTTTTCCTCGCAGACCACGGTGGTCACGCCGTTAGAGCGGTAATAGGCAAGCGCCTCTTCGGGCCGCTCCAGCCAGCCATCGACCTTGCTGGTCTCGGCAGGCGACATGGTCGGCGGCAGATGGATCAGCCAGCGCGGATCGACGGCATGGCGGCTCATCACCTCCAAGGCCGCCGCGGCATTGTCCTCTCGTATCATGACGATGCCGAAGAGGCGCGTGTCGATGACCTGCTTGCCAAGCACGTCGGCCAAGGCGAGTTGATGCAGCTGCATCTCGCCGGTCGCGGGCGAGGGATCGCCAAGCGGCCGGGCCGGCTCGTAATAGGTGCGCGCCGCCGGCACGGAGACGAGGTCCATCTCAGGGTAACGCAGCGCGGTCAGCTTGCCGCCGAACACGCAGCCGGTGTCGATACAGAGCGTGCCATTGACCCAGTTGGCCTCGACCACCGGCGTGTGACCGTGCACGACCTTGGCGCGGCCTTTGTAATCGGCGGCCCAGTTGAAACGCACCGGCAGGCCGAACTCGTCGATCTCGCCGGTGGTTTCGCCATACATGCAGAAGCTGCGCACAGCGCCGGACGCGCGGCCCTGCATCTCCTCCTTCACCCCGGCATGGGCGACAACCAGCTTGCCGCCATCGAGCACGTAGTGGCTGATCAGGCCGTCGAGCCAGTCGCGCATGCCGGTCGCGAACTCGGGCGGTTCG
>JAQGJO010000318.1 GCA_028290595.1 Hyphomicrobiales bacterium
TGCGGCCGGAAGGGGAGATGCGCACCATGCCCGATTCGAACGGACCGCGGCCGGTCCCCTTGACCGCATTCGCCATACCGATGCCGATATAACGTCCTTCCCGACGCGCGGCCGCTTGCCGGGCGGGAAAGCCCTCCCAGTCGGCGGCGGCCAAAATCTCAGCCTGGCAGGCAAGATAGTCGCCGCTGTCATACACGATCGCCGCACCCGAGCGCGCCTTGAGCGGCTTCTCATAAGGCATCTGGTCGACGGGAATGATGTTGCGGCGGCGGACTTCGGCGCGATCAAGGCCAAGCTCGCGCGCGATGCGATCCATCAACCGCTCCATGACGAAGGCCGGCTGTGGGTAGCCGGCACCACGCACGGAAGAGACCGGCACCTTGTTGGTCAGCCCCACTTGGACAGACATCGCGTAGGCCGGCACAATATAAGGGCCCGAGACGGAGGTCGCCGAATTGTACGGCAGGTTAACGTCCTGATAGGCGTAAGCGCCAAGATCGTGCAGCAGATTGCCGCGCAGACCGAGAATCTGGCCCTCTCTGTCGGTGGCGATTTCCATCGTCCAATATTGGTCACGCTCCTGAATCGCACCGAGGAAATGCTCACGGCGATCTTCGATCCATTTCACGCTGCGCTTGAGCAGTTTGGCCGCCGCTGCAAGCGCGATGTCCTCAGGATAAACAATCAGCTTCGGCCCGAAGCCGCCGCCGACATCGGGCGTAATCACACGTAGCTGGTTCTCGTCGAGTTCGAGCAAGTCGACCAGCATCTGATAGAGATCGTGCGGCTTTTGCGTCGAGGCCCAGACGGTGAAGCTGCCGGAGCTATATTCCACCAGCATGCCGCGGCCTTCGATGGAATGGCCGCCGCCGCGATGCTGCGAAAAGGTGTCGCCGAAGACGTGGGCGGCGCTTTTGAATGCCGCCTCGACGTCGCCGTAGCCCACGTCATAGGACGTGATGAGATTGGACTTAATCACCGTCTGTACGGGCGGCGAGTTTTCCACGATCCCTTTGCGACAATCGGCCACCGCCGGCAGCGGCTCGTAATCGACCTCTATGCGCTCCGCCGCATCTTCGGCGATATACCGACTGTCAGCGATCACCAGCGCGATTGGCTGGCCGACGAAGCAAACTTCGTCCTCCGCCAACGCCGTCGGGATCAATGTTTCGGGCAGCTTGCCCGAGCGGTTGCCGCCCATCATGCGCCGGCGCGTCATGACCGGCAGGATGTCGTCCAGAACCAGGACGGCATGCACGCCGGGCATGGCCTTCGCCGCCGTCAGATCGATGCGTTGGATCTTCGCATGCGCCTGCGGACTTCTGAGAAAAGCGCCATGAAGAACGCCGGGTGTGCGCACATCGTCGATATAGCGTCCCTTGCCAGTGATAAGCGGGGCATCTTCGATACGAAGGACAGATTTACCCATAACACTCATATTTATGGCTCCTGCCCATTCAGGCGTTTGGCCGCATCGAGAGCCGATTCGACGATTCGCTGATAGCCTGTGCAGCGGCATAGATTGCCCGAAATGGCGTCGCGCACATCTGCGGCGGTGGGTTTCGGGTTTTCTTCTAGAAATTCGACTAAAGTCATCAATATGCCCGGCGTACAGTAGCCGCACTGAAGGCCATGATTGTCGCGAAATGCCGCCTGCAGAGGATGCAACGTCCCGTCGGCGGCCTGCAGCCCTTCCACCGTGCGCACAGCCATACCGTCGGTCTGCACCGCCAGCATGAGGCAGGAGCGCGCCGAGGCGTCACCGACTAACACCGTGCAGGCGCCGCAGACGCCATGTTCGCAACCTATGTGGGTTCCGGTCAGGTCAAGCTGGTGGCGAAGGAAATCGGCGAGAGTCAGTCTGTCATCGACAGCGGCCTCAACCGGGCGGCTGTTCACGGTGAGCTTGATGTTATGCAGGGTCATGTGCGGCTCACGTGTTCTTCTCCATACGGCCGCGCGCGTCGGCCAACGCGCGGCGCAACATCGCCGCTGCCACTTTCTTGCGGTAACCCGCACTGCTATGCGCATCGCCAACCGCTGCAATGTCTGCGCAATGAACCGCGGCCATGGCAAATAGCTCAGCGCTGGCCACCTTGCCCATCAGCGCCGTCTCCGCCGCTGTCAGGCGAATTGGCGTCGCCGCCACGCCTGCGATCGAGATGGCTACGCGGGTCAGGCGGCCGCTGGCATCGCACTCCATCAGGCAGGCCGCAGCTGCGATGGCAAAATCACCATGCCTGCGCGCGAATTCGGCGAAGCCGTAGCCATGACCGGCCCGCCATAGCGGGATTTCAACGAGCGTGACCAATTCGTCCGCATCGATCGCAGTAGTCATATAATCGACAACAAAGGCGGCCATGCCGATTTTGCGTTCGCCTCGCGGCCCGACGACCGTCACCACCGCGTCATGCAAAAGCGCCAGCGCCGGCAATTCCGCCGCCGGGTCGAGATGGCACAGGCTACCGCCGATGGTGCCACGATTGCGCGTCTGACGATGACCGACGTGGGCCAAAGCCTCGGCGAAAATCGGCGCGGTCTTCAAAACCTCCACCGACGTCTTGATCGCCTGCTGACGAGTCATCGCGCCGATCCGCAGCATGCCTTTGTCGACCGAAATGCCACCCAATTCAGGGATGCGGTTGATGTCGACCAGATTTTCCGGGTGGAGATAGCGCAGGTTCAGCATCGCCATCAGCGACTGACCGCCGGCCAACAGCTTGGCGTTTTCCAACCGCGACAACAGCTGAATCGCCTCAGGGATCGAATGGGCGCGGTGGTAGGCGAATGGCGGCGGCTTCATCGGAAGGTTTTCCCGTTCACGCTTTGGGGAAGTTAATGTTGGCGAACGTCTCGCCGCCATCGACGCGCAGCAGTTCGCCCATGCCTTCAACGGCTTCCAGCCGGCCGCGCAAGCCTTCGTAGGGGATGATCGCGTCGTCCTTGGACCGCTCGTGAGCGATGTTCATGAGTTTACCTGCCTATGAATTAAACGGCCGAACCAAGGATCAATATCCACGTATCCAATTGTATACAAGTTGATCTGTCAAAGTTTTTGTGAGATTTTCCTCTATTCATCATGCGAAATGCCTGATGGCCTCACAAAATGGCTGACGGGCAGTGCTCGCTTAAGTCATCATGCGCCATCCGCTTTATCAGGGACGTAAGCATGCCGCGTCAGAAGACCTTGCCAAAGAAGGCCGCTAAGTCGCCCCAGAAAACGAAGCCGCTCACGCCAAAGAAGACGGCCGTTGCATTATCTAAGTCAAAAAAGCCGAAGCTTTTAAGCTTGGTGGCAGCCGATTTGGTGGATGTCCGGTCGCGCAGCGAATTTGTATATGCGAAGTTGTGCGACGCCATTTCGGAAGGGCGTTTTCGCCAAGGTACGCGGTTGCGGGAAGAGGAAATTGCGAACAATCTCGGCGTGAGCCGCACCCCTGTACGGGAAGCCTTGCGGCGTTTGCAGTCGCGCGGCTTGTTGAGCATTGGTGCTGGACGTAGTCTCGTGGTCACTGAGCTAACGAGACAACAAGTTCTCGAGCTCTATGCAATGCGTGAAATTCTAGAAGGTTCTGCCGCCCGGTTTGCCGCACAACATGCTGCCGAAGCGGACATTGCACTGCTGCGTCATTTACATCAGGAGTTTTTGGCAAATTGGCACGAGCCGCAAAAGGCCGTGTATTATAACCGTCGCCTACATCAAGCGATCTACGAAGCGGCTTGTAATCGATACCTTATGCAGGCGCTGACCCAGATGCAGGACGCCTTCGCTCTGCTTCACAGCAACACGTTTCGCGCGCCGGCGCGGCCGCAAGCCTCCGATGCCGAACATTTGGACATCATCAACGCTATTGCGGACAGGGATGCCGATCGTGCCGAACAAGCGGCGCGGCACCATATCCGTCTCGCGCAAGAAACGCGTTTCGGATTTGAATAACGAGTGTTTGGCAGAGTACTTTGTAGCTGGATTCGACTTGGCAATAATTGATATCGCACCAACCAGCCGCTCAAATACCGAATCTCAATGCCATCATTAAGACTTCTGATAGCCACTAAGGTATGGACATGGTGGTATCGGCTCTAAGCAAGGCGCATCGTCACGTCATTTCGGCGTAATATAATTACGCCGAAGCGGAGTATGTTCCATTCTGGACTGCTCCCACAGCCAACACTCCCTCTAAGTTTCTGCGGCTCTCAAGGAACCGCCATCGGCCGCCGTTCTCTGTGACACGGCGTCCCACATGACGTATCGGGGCCGTGGCTTGACATCAGAATATGGCGCGCAATCGCAGCGAAGAAGAACTCGCCCACGAGGCTGGCTAATCTCGCTCCGGCCTTTCTCCCAACCGGACGCCCGTATCCTA
>JAQGJO010000329.1 GCA_028290595.1 Hyphomicrobiales bacterium
TGAGGCGGTCGCATGAACATTCGCGCCAGCTTTCCAGAAGACGTCACGCGCGCCGAACCCGTTCGGCGCCCCATGGTGACGTTCGAGAATATCTCCAAGCGGTTCGATCAGAAGTCGCAATCGACACTCGCCGTCGATGCGGTCGATCTCACCATCCGGCGCGGCGAATTCGTCGCTTTCGTCGGCCCGTCCGGATGCGGCAAGACCACGCTTCTCAATCTCGCCGCAGGCCTGCTGAAGCCCGATCAAGGTGGCGTCTGGTACGATGGGCTGCCGCTCACCACCGTCAATACACGTGTCGGCTATCTGACCCAGACCGATGCGCTGCTGCCCTGGCGCAGCGTGCTTGCCAATGTCACTCTGCCGCTCGAAATCCGCCGCGTCCCCGCAGCCGAGCGGCGCCAGCGCGCACTGGCGATTCTCGACCGGGTCGGCCTCAAGGGTTTCGAACGTCACCTCCCCGCGCAATTGAGCGGCGGCATGCGCAAACGCGCGGCGCTTGCCCGAACCCTCGTCTATCAACCCGAAACCCTGCTCCTCGACGAACCGTTCAGCGCGCTCGATGCGCAAACCCGCTTCGTCATGCAGAAGCAGCTCAAGCAACTCGTCGACGACCTCGGCCTGACGGTCATTCTCGTCACCCACGACCTCGATGAAGCGATCAAGCTCGCCCATCGCATCGTCGTGTTTTCGCACCGCCCAGCGCGCATCCTCGAAGATACCGCTGTCGAAGCGCAACAGCCGCATGTCGCGACGCCTAAATCATCCGGCAGCGGCTCGCTGCATGAGCGGCTCTGGGCACTGCTTGCGCCCGAGATCGAGCCGGAGACCGCCGCATGAGCGCCCTCGCCGAGCGTCCGGCAATACGTCCTGCATCTCTTGTCGCTTCTTTCGCGCTGCCGGCATCTGTGGCGCGGCTACTGCTGGCTGTCGCGCTGCTCGCGGCCTGGCAATTCGCTCCGTCCTTTCTGCTCGATGACATGCTGGTCAGCCGGCCGACGCTGGTCGCCGCACGCATCGTCGAATGGGTCGGCGACGGCGTCCTTATCCGCGAATCCGTCGCCACATTGAGCGCGGTGTTCCTCGGCCTGTTCTGGGGCGGCCTTGCCGGTTCCGCCGTCGGCCTGATCGCGGGAATGTCGCGGGCTGTCGGCAAGATCGTCGAACCGTGGCTGACCGTGCTGTTCGCCCTGCCCAAGAGCGCGTTCATTCCGCTCTTCATCCTCTGGTTCGGAATCAGCGGCCGCCAGCACATGCTGTTTGTGGCAACCGTCGTGTTCTTCTTCTTTTTCTTCGCCATGTACCGGGGCGTTCAATCGGTGCCCCTGCCCTGGCGCAACATGCTCGCGATCTCCGGCGCCGGCGCCTTGCAGAGCATCAGGATGCTGTATCTGCCCGCCAGCTTCGGCTGGATGCTATCGGCGCTTCGCCTCGCCATTCCAAGCGCTTTCGTCGCCGCGATCAGCGTTGAGGTCATCGCCTCGCGCGAAGGCCTCGGCCATCTCGTCAAGACAAGCTCCGCCGTTCTGGATTCTGCCGGAACGGTCGCCGCCATCGTCTGGCTCGTCGCCCTGGCGACCGCGCTCGGCGCCTCCTCGATCGCCCTGGCCGACCGCTCACGCTGGCGCATCGACGCCTCATAGAATTCCGGAGACGCACGCATGAAACGCATAACGCGACTTATACTTCTTTCGCTTTCGCTAGCTTCAGCTTCCGGAGCACAGGCCGCAGAGAAACTGCAGGTCGCTACATCGGCGGGCGGCGCCAGCGCCATTGCCGCCGCGGTGGCCAAGCAGTTGAAGTTCTTCGACGCCGCCGGTCTCGACGTGACGCTGTTTGATGCGGGCGGCGGCAACAACGCCGTGTCGACCGTTGTGAATGGCGAGGCGCAGATCGGCATCGTCGGCATCCGCAACGCCTCCAAGCCGGTCGAAAAAGGGCAGGACCTGAAACTCATCGGCATTGATACCAACGCCCTGACCCAATTCATCTTCGTGCGCTCGAACCTCATCGATCCGAAGAACCCGCCGAAGACATTGGTGGAAAGAGGCGCGCTTCTGCGTGGCAAAAAGATCGCCGTGAACGATATCGGCGGCTCGTCCGGCGAGTTCGCGCGCTACGCACTCAGCGCAGCCGGACTCGGCGAACGCGATGCGGTGATCCTCAACATCAATACCGCGGCAGGCCGCCTGACGGCGCTGAAAGCCGGGCGCATCGACGCGATCGTCGGATCGGCCCCTGAACCCGAAACGGCCCTCACCGAAGGCTATGGAACCATGCTCGTTGATCCGGGCAAAGACGTTCCCGAGATTCGCGATGTCGCCTCGACGGTGCATCTCGTCCGCGCCGATTATCTGCGCAGCCACGGCTCCCTGCTCAGGACCTATCTGCAGACCGTCGACAAAGCGCGCCAGTTCGTCAGGGCCGAACCCGAGAAGGCCAAGAAGGCCTATTACGATTATCTGCGCGGCGAAGCACGCGGCGCCGAGCTTGATCCGAAGATCAAGGATCTCGCCTGGGCGAACGTCACCGCCGCCTCCGCCGACAGCCTGGTGCTTTCAGCAGGACAATATCAGCGCGCGCAAGCCTTCTTCAAAATCCCCGACAGCGTGACCTACGCGAAATTCATCGACAACGCGCTTGCTGAATCTCTCGGCAAGACTGTCCCGGCGTCCAACTGACACAAGGCATACTGTGATGACGACCCATCAGGATCATACCCAGGACTTCGACATCGATCTGACAGCCGACGTGCTTGTCATTGGCGGCGGACCGGCGGGCATCTGGGCTGCGCTTGCAGCGGTTGACGACGGCAGCAGCGTCGTCATCGTCGAAAAGGGCTATCTCGGCACGTCCGGCCCGTTCGGCGTCGGCGCCAACACCGGCATTTACTACATCATGCCGGACGACCGCGAGCAGCGCTACGCCATGGTCGAGGCCCGCCAGCCCATCGCCTATGGATTGTCCGATCCAGCCTGGGGCTATCGCGTCTTCGATCAAAGCTACGCCAACCTCGACGCCATGGCGAAATGGGGTTTCGAGTGGCCGCGCAACTCGCAAGGCAAGCAGGATCGCGGCAGCCTGCGCGGCCCCACCATCATGGCCTTCCTACGCTCCGTGGCGCTACGCAAAGGCGTCACCGTGCTCGATCACTCACCGGCGCTCGAACTGCTGTTGAGCGAGGGCGCCGTGGCGGGCGCGCGCGGCGTCAACAAGCAGACAGGCCAGTCCTGGCAGGTCCGCTCTGCGTCGGTCATCGTCGCCACCGGCGGCACCGCGTTCCTGTCGGGCATCGTCGGCGACAAGACCCACACCGGCGACGGTTATCTTCTGGCTGCGGAAGCAGGCGCTGATTTTTCCGGCATGGAATTCACCGGCCAATATCATGCGGCCCCCTCGGACACGAATTTAACCAGAGGCGCATACCGCTCCGGCGTCGGCACCTATTACGACAACAACGGCAAACCGACCCTTGAAGGCCGCCAGATGGTCCAGGCGATCCTCGAGACCGGCGGCGCATGGGATCAACTGGACAGGACCAACGATCCCATCACGCAAGACCTCATCCGCAAGACGCACGCCCTGTGCTTCCAGTATTTCGACCGCAAGGGCATCGACCCATTCAAGCAGCGCTATCCCATCAACTTTGTGCTGGAGGGCACCATGCGCGCCGGCGGCGGCATCGCCATCGACGACAATCTGCAGACACGCATTCCAGGCCTGTTTGCCGGCGGCGATGTGACGAGCCGGGAAAAGCTTGTCGGCGCCGGCCCTCCTGGCGGCGGTCCGGCCTCCGCCTGGGCCTTCGCCACCGGCCATCTCGCCGGCCGCTCAGCCGCGAGGTTTTCAAAGTCGATCGGCAGCCACGCCGCCACGCGCAAGGTGACATCGGCCGCTCAGGTCGGCGGCGGCCCCGTTTCCAAGCGGGACGTTTCTCCGGACGAGATCATCAAGGCTGTACAGGAAGAAATCCTGCCGCTTGAGAAGAACTATTGGCGCACCGGAGCGGGCATGAACAAATCGCTCGAAAGGTTCCATGCGCTTTGGCGCGATGCCATTCCTAATCTCGGCTACGTGGTCCAGAACGACCGCAAGGCGACCGCGCGCGACCGCATGAAAACGCGCGAGGCGGCGTCCCTGCTCGCGGCCGGACGCTGGATCTACGCCTCCGCCAACGAGCGGACTGAGTCCCGCGGCCTGCATCGGCGCAAGGATTTCACCGAGCAGGACCCGGCGCAGGACGGCCAGCACATTATATCTGGCGGGTTGAACGAGGTGTGGCTTCGCCGCAGCGCCCACGTCAACACACTCACGCAGTCACAAGGGGCGTTACATTGATTGAGTTTATCGACGAAAACTCCTGCACCCAGTGCGGCAAATGCGGCGAAATCTGTCCTTTGGATGTCTTCGACAAGTCAGCGGCGGCGGTCTCCATCGCACGCGTCGAGGACTGCACGTCCTGCATGAATTGCGAGCTCTATTGCCCGCAAGACGCCATCTATGTCTCGCCGCTGAAAGGCCCTGAAGTGGGTCTCGACAAAACGGCCATCATCGCATCG
>JAQGJO010000341.1 GCA_028290595.1 Hyphomicrobiales bacterium
CTTCGGACTTGAAGGTCTGCAGCGCCGCAACAGGCCCGAAGATTTCATCGATCATCATCAGCGCATCGTACGACACGTTGTCGAGGACGGTCGCGGGGTAGAAATAGCCCTTGCCGGCCTGCGCCTTGCCGCCGGTGAGCACCTTGGCGCCCTTCTTCACTGCGTCCGCGACCAGTTCAGCGACCTTGTCGCGGCCTTCGGCGTTGACCAGCGGGCCGAGCGCCACGCCTTCGGTCAGGCCGTTGCCCATCTTGAGGCCTGCCATGCGGTCGGTGAGTTTCTTGGCGAACTCGCTGTGGACCTTTTCATGCACGTAGAAGCGATTTGCCGCCGTGCAGGCTTCGCCCATGTTGCGCATCTTGGCGATCATTGCGCCATCGATTGCGGCGTCGATGTCGGCGTCTTCGAACACGATGAAAGGTGCGTTGCCGCCCAGTTCCATCGCGGGCTTCACCACGCAGTCGGCGGCTTCATGCAGCAGCTTGCGGCCGACTTCGGTCGAGCCGGTGAATGACACAACGCGCACGCGCGGATCGTGCAGCATGGCCGAGACGACCTTGCCCGACGAGCGCGAGGGAATGACGTTGACGACGCCGGGCGGCACGCCAGCTTCTTCCAGCGCGGGCATCAGCGCGAGCATGGTCAGCGGCGTGTCGGATGCGGGCTTGAGAACGACCGTGCAGCCGGCGGCGAGCGCAGGACCAATTTTACGGGTCGCCATCGCGGCGGGGAAATTCCAGGGCGTGACCAGCACGGCAACGCCGGCCGGCTTGTGCTGCGCCAGGATGCGCGCGCCGGAGGCAGGGGCAATCGACATCTGGCCGAGATTGCGCACGGCTTCTTCGGCGTACCAGCGGAAGAATTCAGCGGCGTAGGCGACTTCGGCACGGCTATCGACCAGCGCCTTGCCGTTTTCGACCGTGATGAGTTTCGCGAAACGCTCGGCGTCGCGCATGATGATTTCAAACGCCTTGCGCAGGATTTCGGCGCGCTCGCGCGGCTTCTTTGCGGCCCAGCCCGGCTGCGCCGCTGCTGCTGCGTCCACTGCGGCCTTGGCGTCTTCGACGGTCGCGCTGGCAACGGAGGCGATCGTGTCTTCGGTTGCCGGGTCGATCACATCGAAGCGCTGGCCGTCGGAGGCTTTGCGCCACTTGCCGTCGATCCACAGATCGGTCGGCACTTTCTCGAGCAGGTTGTCGTACATGATGCGGTTCCTCTCAGCTTACTTCGCTCATTCCCGCGTAAGCGGGAATCCAGTTCTTGCTTTTAGTTCTGGGTCCCCGCTTTCGCGAGGACGAGCGGAAGTTTCAAAATATACGGTCTAGCTCTGCAAGCTCTTGCGTACTGTCGCGACGATACGTTCTGCCGTCGGCAGCACCATGTCTTCGAGAATGTCAGCAGCGGGCAGCGGAATATGCGGCGTGGTAATGCGGATCGGCGGCGCGTCGAGGTCGTAGAAGATTTCCTCGACGGCGATGGATACGATTTCAGCGCCCCAGCCGCACAGCCGCGGATTTTCTTCCACGGTAAACAGCCGATGAGTCTTGCTGATCGAGCCAAGAATGGTCTGCGTATCGAGCGGCACCAGCGAGCGCACATCGATCACTTCGGCGTCGATGCCGTACTGTGCCTTGAGTTGTTCGGCGGCGGCAAGCGAGCGCGGCACCATCAGGGCAAGTGCGATGATGGTGCAGTCTTTGCCGGGCCGCACGATCTTCGCGGTGCCGAGGGTGTCGATGATTTCGCCATCCGGTACTTCGCCCTTGGTCGCATAGAGCGACTTGTGCTCGAAGAAGATCACCGGATCGGGGTCGCGGACGGCTGCGGCGAGCAAGCCGACCACATCGCGGGGGGTGGATGGCGCCACGACCTTGAGGCCGGGGATCATCATGCACCAGTTTTCGACCGACTGTGAATGTTGCGCGCCGAAGCGCGAGCCTGCGCCGTTGGCGGTGCGCACCACGAGCGGGCACTTCGTCTGCCCGTTGGTCATGTAACGGCTTTTGGGGAATTCGTTGGCGATGTAGTCGAAGCACACCGCGATGAAGTCCGAGAACATGATTTCGGCAATTGGCTTCAGACCGGTCATTGCCGCGCCCATCGCCGCGCCGAGAATGGCTTGTTCCGAAATCGGCGTGTCGCGCACGCGGACGCCTCCGAACTGCTCATAGAGTCCGACGGTCGCCTTGAAGCAGCCGCCGGGCTTGGCGACGTCCTCGCCGAGGAAAACAACGTCGGGATCGCGCGCCATTTCCTGTGCAATGCCGCGCATAACTGCGTCGCGATAGGTGATCTCGGGCATGTTAATTTCTCCAGGCCCAGCCGCCATCGGCATAGACATCGGTAAACAGGATTTCTTCCGTTGGCATCGGCGCGGCCTTGCAGGCTTCCGTCGCGTCATCAACGATCTTGCGAACTTCGGTATCGATCTTGTTCACGGCTTCTTCGCTGATGCCGAACTGCTTCAGGCGCTCGCGGTAAATCTTGAGCGGGTCGCGGTCTTTTTTCCACTTCTCCAACTCGCCCTTCGGGCGATAGTGGCCGGGGTCGGCGCGCGAATGGCCGGAGTGGCGATAGGTCAGGCATTCGATCAGCGAAGGGCCTTCGCCGGCGCGTGCTTTTGCAAACGCCTTTTTCGCTTCGCGATAGACCACATCGGCGTCGTTGCCATCGATGACGATTTTTTCCAGGCCGTAGGCCGAAGCGCGGTCGCCCGCGGGGCTCGGCACCGCAGTCATGTCAGCAATCGGCGTATATTCCATGTAGAGGTTGTTTTCGCAGACGAACACGACCGGCAGCTTCCAGATCGCCGCGAAGTTCAGCGCTTCGTGGAATGCGCCGATGTTCGTAGTGCCGTCGCCGAAGAAGCAGGTCGTCACATCCTTGTCGCCGCGAATTTGCGCGCGCCAGGCCGCGCCGCAGGCGATGGGGAGATGCGCGCCGATGATGGCGTAGGAACCCATCATGCCGTGTTCTTCCGAGGCGAGATGCATCGAGCCGCCCTTGCCGCGCATCAGGCCGTTGTCGCGCTGCATGAGTTCGCCGAGCATTTTCTCCGGCGGCACGCCGCGGGCGAGCGTGTGGGCGTGGCCGCGATAGGTTGCAAAGCTCAGGTCGCCCTTTTGCATGGCGACGCCGAAACCGGCGGCAATGGCTTCCTGGCCGAGCGACAGATGACTGGTGCCCTTGACGAGATTTTGCAGGAACAGGTCGAAAGCACGCTGTTCAGTGTCCCGGATGACAACCTGAGAACGATAAAGCGCGAGCCGCGTTTCCTCACCAATATCGTCGTTGATACCCGGCTGGGAGCCGACCACCGCGAGGGCAGGAGATTTCGACATGTAGATGTTCCTCGGCGATTTCCCTAAAGGGGGTTTCTTTGAAGAAAATTTCCCTGAAAAAACCCTTGGGATTTCATCATTTTCGGGACAGGTGGCCCCGTTTTCAGGCGGCATCTGAAACTATTGTCACTCGCGCCGCAAGTATGCCGTCAGTATGGGGAATATTCCGGCAACGCCAGGATCGGCA
>JAQGJO010000385.1 GCA_028290595.1 Hyphomicrobiales bacterium
AGCGATTTGTCGCCATCACGCCACATGGCCATCGACTGACGAGGAAAAAGAAACTGGCTCTGCGAGACCTGGAGCCTGAACCGTTTATTACATTCCAGCGCGGCCATCCCATCCGCACTTTTATCGACCATCATTGTTCACTCGAAGGGTTCAATCCGCGCGCCATCTTCGAAGCCAACGACTCAAGTTGTATTCCCGGATTCGTCGCCGCGGGATTTGGCGTGGCGGTGATGCCTATCGATTGTGAATTTGGCGCCAACGTCGTGTCGCTCGAACTGTCGCCCGCGAATGTACGGCGCCCAATCGTGGTTGCCTGGCTTAAGGATCGCTACCTGTCGCCGCCGGTCCGGGCGCTTCTGGAATTCTCATTGACGCATAGGCCAGGCTGACGCGGCATACGATCTCCCTAAAAATCCGAGAGCGCCCGGATCGGCCCAGCCAGATGATTGGCCAGGGCAAGCCCCGCAGGCGAAAGGCCGGCACGCCGTGCACATAGCTGCAGCGTCTGGGAATGACGCGCCAACTCCTTAACGGGCAGGAAAACAGTGCTCGCCTGCGTTGTCGTTTGGGCCGCATCGATCTTTGTGAAAACCGACACCCCGCAGCCCAGTGCGGAAAAGAGCTGCAGCACCGAGGTTGAATTGGAGATGAGGCGAGGCTCGATATTTCCCAGCCGTCGCAGATGCGGGTTCAGCAGGCTCCTGAGTTTGATCGACTGATCGGGCAATAGCAGCTTGCTCTCCAGCAGGTCGGTGAGCTTGATCGACCGGGCGCGCGCGAGTTTATGATCCTTGGGTATCCATGCGCCGATGACGAGCTTGGCGCTGGCCAGGATCTGCAGCGGAACCTCCGGCGGCATGTCGAAGCCGATCGCCAGATCGAACTCTCCGTCGGCCACGCCGGCAAAGGCGCTGCTGCTGCGTGTGGTATGCAACGAGATCGCAATATCCGGATAGTGTTGCCAGAACTCCGCGATAATGGGCGGCAGAAAAGCCGTCGCCACGCTTTCCGTCGTGGCGATGTTCACGTGACCCCGCTTGAGCCCCTGCATGTCGGTGATGAGCGAGCGGGCACGATCGATCTGCTTGATGCTTTCGCGGGCATGGTAGAAAAATACCTCGCCGGCGCTGCTCAGCCTGATGCCGCGCGGCAAGCGCTCGAACAGGATGGAGCCGAGCGCAGCCTCGAGCTTGGTGATATGCCGGCTCACTGCCGAAGGAGCGATATGAAGCTGATCCGCGGCAGCGCGGATCGAGCCGAGCCGCGCCGCCGTGAGAAAGCAATTCACCGCCGAGGTCAGGAAACTCGGATGCGGCCGATCTCCCTGCCGCGGCTGCGCCCGGCGCGCATTGCTTGGCTTGGCCATTGTTCCAACATCGTTGAGGCCGGCCACAGCGGGCTGCGTTGACCTGTGAGCAACGAGATGTTGCACAATCGGTGCTTGTCAACAACCCTCGCCACTCCTGTAATGACGCTCAAGTCAGGCCGCGACAACGATTTTATCGATCGTTTTCAGATATTAACTGCGCGGCGGTTTGGCGATTGGACCGAGTGATCCTCATGCATTTGTATGCGCCGCCAAAGCCCCCGACATCCATACCGATTGTCGACCTTGCCGACGCCCGCGATCCGGCCGCCCAGGCGATCCATCGCGCCTGCCGCGAGACCGGCTTTTTCTACGTCGCAAATCACGGGATGGACCAACAACTGATCGACGATCAGTTTGCCCTGGCCAAAGCGTTTTTCGATCTTCCGCTGGAAGACAAGATGCAACTGGCCTTGCGGAAAAACCCCGCATCCGTCGGCTATGAACCCATCGGCGGCCAGAAACTCGATAGCCAGGACCCGACCAAAGAAGCGGCGCCGCCGGATTTGAAAGAGAGTTTCAACTGGGGCGCTGATGTCCCCACAGACCATCCCTATGCGATCGCCGGATATCGCGGCTACGGCATAAACCATGCGCCCGCGCTGCCGGGCTTTCGCGCGCAGATGGATGCCTACGCCACGGAAATGCGACGTCTGGGCGATCTTCTTCTGGAACTGATCGCCCGATCGCTGGACCTGCCGGACAATTGGTTCAAGCCGTTCTTCACATCCGACTGCGGCAAGCTGCGGATCATAAAATACCCACCGCAACCCGATGAGGTGCAGCGCAATCAGATTGGCGCCGGCGCTCATACGGATTGGGGCGGCGTAACCCTTCTGGCGCAAGACCAGATCGGCGGATTGGAAGTCCGCAACGTCGCCGGCGACTGGATCCAGGCGAAACCGGTTGCCGGCACATTCGTGGTCAACATCGGCGACCTGATGGCTCGCTGGACAAACGGAATCTACAATTCAAATCTGCACCGCGTGAAGAACAACGACAGCGCTCAGAACCGCTATTCGATCCCGTTTTTCTACGACGCCGATCCACTTGCAACGATCGAGGCGATATCGACCTGCGTCACGCTGGAGAACCCGGCGAAATACGCAATCTGCACCAGCAATGAGCACATGGCCGATATGTTCCAGCGGTCATATGGATTCCGACCAGGCCAGGCGAAGGCCTCCTGAATGACGCAACGCTTAAACAAGAGGTAACAACAATGAACCCGCGGATATCACTGACAGCCTTCGTTACGCTCGCCAGCGTGATCGCATCGATCTCCATGGCATCGGCGCAGGACAAGCTAACCTATTCAAACGACTGGTTTCCTTCGGGCGATAAAGGCATTCAGTTCTACGCCAAACACAAGGGCTTCTTCGCCAAGGAGGGCCTCGACGTCACATTTATCACCGCAAGAGGATCATCCGACAGCATCACGCGCCTCGCATCTGGCTCCGCTGACGTCGGATCGGGAAGCATGGTTGCCCTGCTGCAGGCGAAGGTGGAATCCAACATCCCCGTGAAGACGGCCGTATCCTTCTACAACAAGCCGGCGGACTCCATCATGGTCGCCGAGGGATCAAAGATTAAATCTCTGAAGGACCTCGACGGCACCCGCCTCGCCACTGCCACCTTCGCATCCTCGAATGTGTTCTGGCCGCAGATCGTCAAGGCGCTCAAGCTCGACGAAAGCAAGATCACCCTGATCAAGGTCGATCCGGCAGCCATGACGCCGATGCTCGCGGCGGGCCAGGTCGACGGGATCGTATCCTGGCTGACATCGGCATCGACAAACGTCCAGGCCCTGAAAGAAGTGAACAAGAAGCTGAAAATCCTTCCCTGGTCGGACATCGGCTTCGAAGGCTACAGCTATTCCGCGATCATATCCGACAAGCTGATTCAGGAACGGCCCGACGTCGCCCGCCGCTTCGTGCGCGCCATTCGCGCCGCAGGCGAAGCGGCCTTGAAAGACCCGAAGGGCCTCGGGCAATCGATCAAGGCGCTCTATCCGGATGTCGATGAAGCGCTGATGGTCGAGCAGTTTTCAGATGCGCTGGGTCTGATGGACAACGAAATCAGCAAAGCGGAAGGCTTCGGCACCATCGACAAGAAGCGGCTGAACAGCACCTGGGAATGGGTGGCGAAGTCCCAAGGGTATGACGTCAAGCGGATCGATCCGCAGAGCATTGTTGTTCCTGATTCCATCATGAAATAGAGCCCCAGCACACCAGCCCTCATCCGACCCTTGCTGCGAGGGTCGGATGAGGGTTGATGCGCATCAACAACAGAACCATCGGGTGAAAACGATAATGCTCGCAAGCACCGACCGCATCCTAACATCGCATGTCGGTGCCTTACCCCGCCCGACGAGTTTACCCGGCCGCGATGCCAAGGATTACGCGGTCGCGGACACCGAGCTTGCCGCCGCCGTGCGCGATATCGTCAAGAAGCAGGCCGAGCACGGCATCACTGTGCTCGGCGACGGCGAGTTCGGCAAGTCGAACTTCCTCTACTACGTACGCCATCGCTTCGATGGATTTGACGAGCGTCCGCTCAACCCAGGTGAAGCCCATCCCAACGATGCAGGCGGCGCCAGAGATCTCGAAAAATTTCCCGCCTACTTTGAAGCACGAGGCGGATTATACCCTCTCAACAATCCGGTCCTCTACTGCGCCGGCAAGATTCATTATCGCGGTCAGGACAGCGTCGCGACGGACATTCGCAACCTCGAGACCGCCATGCAAGCGGCAGGTGCTGTGGCAAGTGCGGCGGAAGGCTTCCTGACCTCGGTTTCCCCGTGCACGGTTGCCATCACCATGCCGAACGGCTTCTACAGTTCCGATGACGAATACCATGTGGCCTTGGCGGAAGCGCTTCACGATGAATATCGCGCCGTGACCGATGCCGGTCTCGTCCTTCAGATCGATGAACCGGGTCTGCCGGGTCTATGGCAGACCAATCCCGGCGCGACGATTTCCGACTATCGCCGCAGTTTTGCCAAATGGGTCGAACTGCTAAATTTTGCCCTGCGGGATTGCCCGTCCTCTCAGGTCCGCCTGCACTGCTGCTGGGGCAGCTACAAAGGCCCACATATGGGAGACGTGGGACTGGAGCACTTTGCAGACCTTCTCTTCGGCATCAACGCGACGTGCTATTCCGTTGAAGGTGGCAACCCTCGGCACGAGCATGAATGGGCGGTGTTTGAAAACAACAGACTGCCGGACGGAAAAATGCTCATGCCGGGCGTCGTCTCCCATTCATCAGATACAATTGAACATCCGGATTTGGTGGCGCAGCGCCTGATGCGCTATGCCGGCGTCGTCGGCCGGGAAAACGTCATCGCCGGCACGGATTGCGGCCTTCGCCGCGTCCACGACGAAATATGCTGGGCGAAAATGACGTCGCTGGTCGCAGGCGCCGCCATCGCCAGCCAAAGGCTGTGGTCATAGGGTCTGATCGACGCGAACCGTTCGCCCATCAAATGCTGACCGTGCGATCGCGTCGAGAACTGCGACCCCATGGACGGCATCGGCAGGTGACACTGGAAAAGCGGCGCGGCCCTCGATGGCATCGACGAACGCCTCAAGTTGAACCAGTTCGGCATCAACCGCAGGCAAAATAGTATCCACCTTACGGCCGTCCGTTGTTTCGAGCCGGAAGGTGGAATTGCCACGCAGCTCGGCCCATCCCTTCGTGCCGAAAACCTGAAAGCGGAAGAAGTCCGCGGTCGTGCCAATGGCCGTCAAGAACGCCGTTGCTCCGGCTTCCGACCTTGCCATGACGGCGGTGACATCGGCCAGCCTGTTTGGACTGACGTTCGACCGAGCAATCGCTTGAACATCGACCATGGGACCGAGAGTTTCGATCGTGAGATAGAGCGGATGATCCGCCAGACTGCCGGCGCGGGAATGGTCGGGATCGGCTTTCCAGTCCCCGTCCTTGATCTGGAAAAACCGGTTTGCGCAGAAGTCCCCCTCGGTATGCAAAATCGTGCCTAGCGTCTCTTCGCGGAGCAGGTCGCGCAGAGCCGCGACGTGGGGCATGAAGCATCTATTGTATCCCAGCGCCAGCAGAACGCCGCTGGCTTCGGCGGCGGCCCTCAAGGCAACGGCATCGCCAAGCGCCAACGCCATCGGCTTGATGGCCAGCACCGGCTTGCCTGCTTTGAGCGCAGCCATCGAATGTTCCGCGTGGAGATGCGCAGGTCCGCATGAAACGATGCCCTGAACTGCAGGGTCAGCCAGCACTTCGGACAGCTCCGAGGTAACTCTCACGCCCTTTGCGTCGGCGAATTCTTTCACGCTGTCCGGGCGGCGTGCAACCGCGGAAACGAACCGAACCCGGTCACTTTTATCCTGGGCGGCGTCGACGAGGCGGCGGCCCCATGCACCAAGACCGACAATTGCCAATTGCATGAGCTGCTCTTCAAAAGGTTCGCGAAAGGGTGCCTCAGGCCGATTTCGTAGCATGGTTCTTCGTATTTATGCGAGTGCGCCAGCGGCCAATGCCCTCCAGTCAAAGGCATTTTTATTGGCCGAGCTACAGGCACGGTTGCCGAGCCGTCGTTCGATATGCTCCACTGCTCCTGATGCTGCAGATTCTGTCGGCGCATCGTCGTGGGAGCCCTATAGGAATTCCCTCATTTCGAATGACGACTTATCGAATGACGACTTGTCGAATGACGGTTTGGAGATTGTTATGCGCGTAATCGCTCTGGAAGAGCATTTTTCACTTCCCTTCGCTGCAGAGCGGGTCGGCCCGCAACGCGCCAGGGCGCGGGGCTTTCCACCGCCGGGTGGACGCACTGCCCATCTCGGACCCTTGCTGCGTGATGTAGCCGACGGGCGCGTGGCCGACCTCGAGGCCAACGGCATTTCGTTGCAGATCCTTTCTGCGGCCGGTCCGGGTGCGGACCTGCTCGACGGAGACGACGGAATACGCCTGGCGAAGGACATGAACGACAAGCTCGCTGAATATGTCTCCGCGCATAAAGGCCGACTCGCCGGCTTCGCCCATCTGCCGATGCGCTCGCCGGAGGCTGCCGCGCGGGAGCTGGAGCGATCCGTCCGCGAGCTCGGGTTTCTCGGCGGCCTTATCAACGGCATGACCGAGGACCTTTTTCTCGACGATCCGCGTTTTGATCCTATTCTTGCGGCAGCCGAGCAGTTGAACGTACCCCTCTATGTACACCCTGCCCTGCCGCCGGAAGCCGTGCGCAAAATCTACTACGATCGCCTGCCGGGCGAGACGGGCGAGGCTCTCGCCACAGCAGGCTGGGGCTGGCATTCCGAAACGGCTTTGCACATCCTGCGCATGGTTATTGCAGGAACACTGGACAAGCACCCCAAGCTGAAACTGATCATCGGCCATATGGGCGAAGGCTTGCCGGCCATGCTGGCGCGCTGCGACGACGTGATGGGACCGGTCACCACCCATCTCAGCCGGTCGATCAGCGCCACCATTCTGGATCAGGTCTGGATTACAACCGCGGGCTTTCTGTACATGACGCCGTTTCTGGCGGCGCTGACGACCTTTGGCGCCGATCGCATTCTGTTTTCGGTGGATTATCCGTTTACGTCGAACCAGAAGGCGCTGCCCTTCCTCAAGTCGCTTCCGGTCTCGCCGGCGGATCTTGAGAAGATTGCGCACGGCAATGCGGAACGGCTCCTCAACATCGCCTGACCTGCCTGGAACGACCGCCATCATCACCCATAGCAGCGACCGCCTCGCCGCTATGGGTGGCACTTCAACAAATCTAAATTAGAATAAGTCTAGATTACAGCAGCTTACATTACGAATTGATCATTTGCACAGCGTTCCGGCCTCTGGCATGCAGTCATACCGCTGGAGTTTTACCCAATGCCGCAGGCCCTATTGTTACGCTTTCATCGCTGGATCGCCCTTGCGTTTGCGATTCCACTGGCGGTGATCATCGTCACCGGACTGCTGCAATCATTGCTTCCGCTCATGCAGGCCGCTGCGATCAAGCCAGGCACGGTGACGATCGAAAAGGTCGAAGCCTGGATGGACAAGTTCGATCCGCAGAACCAGACGCGGGCGGTCGCGCTCGACACCTATTACAACTATTTTACGCTCGACGGTCCAGGTCCTGACGGCGCCATCTATGTGGACACCCGCACCGGCGCGGAATCGACCGAGGACAGCGCTATCAGCAATCTTATCTGGTCGTCGCGCGGCATTCACGAGCATCTGATCTTCGATCTGGGCTGGCTGGTGACGCTGTCGACCATCGCCATGCTGGTCATCATCACCATCGGCACATTCATGGGCTTGCCGCGCCTCTCCAATTCGATGTCGGGCTGGCACAAGGCGACTGCATGGTTCCTGCTGCCGCTGCTGTTTCTCAGTGCGCTGAGCGGCCTGCTGATGTCATTTGGCGTCACTCTGTCGTCACCGGCCCCGCGCACGCAGCCGCTGCCCATTCGCGAGGCGCTGCGCATGGTTGCGCAAAAGCATGATCTTTCGGGGTTGGACTGGATCCGGCTGCGCGGCGGCCGCCAGGTGGCGCGGATCAGCGACGGCTTCAACCAGCGCACCTATCTCGTCACCGCTGAAGGGCTGAAGCCGGCGCCGTCGAATTTGCCGCGCACGTTTCACGAGGGCACTTTCTTCGGCATCTGGGGCGGCGTGATGAATGTGATCCTGTCGCTCGCCTTTGCGCTGCTGCTGGGAACCGGCGTGCTCATCTGGTCGCGCCGCACCTTCCGCCGGCGGCCGCGCGTCCGCCAGCCCGAAACCATGGGCGCTCCCGCCGAATAACTGCCTCCGCCATAGGCGGCGAATTATTGCCTCCACCATAGGCGGCGAATTATTGCCTCCGCCATAGGCGGAATGACCGATAAACCGGCGCGGCTGCCGGATGCTCAGTCCTTTTGCCAATATTGCGTTC
>JAQGJO010000390.1 GCA_028290595.1 Hyphomicrobiales bacterium
GGCGGCAAATGTCCGACGCATTCCAACTCGCAAAACATAATTGTTCTGCTGGACTCTCAGCGTCCGTCTTGCGGCAGCAGAACGAGGCGATCCGTCGTTTCTCGTTTTTCGAGCGCGGATAGAGCCATTTTAAAGTCATCAAGCGGCAATTCACGGATAGGGCCGGGATCTATTTTCCCGGCATCGTACATGCCGAAGACCTCATTATAGCATTCGATCATCATGTCGGGCCGGCGCTTTCGGTAGTCGCTCACCTGCAGACCGCTGATGGCGATATTTTTCAGCATCAGATAGTTGACCTTTAGGGTGGGGATCCGGCCAGCGGCAAAACCGACAATGACAACGCGGCCGCGCCAGGCGACGGCCCGAATGGCTGCATCGAAAATGTCGCCGCCGAGCATATCGATCACCACGTCAGCGCCTTTGCCGTCCGTGGCGGCGAATACCTGATCGCGAAAGCTGTCGCGTAAATTGTCGACGGAGAGATCGACGATAGCATCGGCCGCGCCTTGCACCGCACTTACGCGGGCGAGTGATGATACGGTTGCAATCGTGCGCGCACCCATGGCTTTGCCCAGTTGCAGGCAAGCACGGCCGACGGCACCTGAAGCGCCCAGCGCCAGCATGGTCTCCCCCGGCGCGATCTGGGCCCTGTCGCGCAATGCGAACCATGCGGTATCGTAAGCGAGAGACATGGCAGCAGCATGTGAATACGGCATACGGTCGGGCAGGCGAAAGCAGTCCTCCTGTCGAGCCCGTGCGAATTGTGCATAACCGCCAGTTTCCGCCATCGCCAACACGCGGTCTCCCACGTACAATCTTTCGACCCCTTCGCCCAAAGCGACGATTTTGCCGGCCGGTCCTTTCCCAGGCGTATAGGGAAGCGGCGGGGCGAACTGATATTTTCCTGCCGCCACGACCAGGTCGACGTAGTTGACCGGGACAGCGTGCACTTCGATCACGACTTCGCCCCGGTTGGGCTTGGGCACATCGAGTTCTGCTATCCTGCCATTTTCGTAGGATCCAAACGTTTCGATGGTAACGGCGCGCATTGTCATCGTAGATTCATTCCTATCTCAGCGGCTTCCTGAGCCCATCTGGCCAGCGCAATCAATTTCTCGTCCGCACCGCGGCGGGCAACGAGTTGCAGTGCGACAGGCATCTGGTTCGGGCCTCGACATGCGGGAAGAGCGATGGTCGGCGTGTGCAAGAGAGTCCAAAGGCCCTGAAATGCCGGATCGCCGGCATAGGCCAGTCCGAGTGGAGCTTCGCCATTGACACAAGGCGCGAGCAGGCCATCGAATTCGCTCAACTTCGCGTCCATCTCGCTGCGTGCCCGCTCGGCAAATAGAAGCGCCGATCGATATGTTTTGTCAGGCGTTGCCAGGCCTCGCTCAATCGTACCAATAAGTTGCGGGCTCAACTGGTCGCGATGCCAGGTCCACTCCCAGGCGAGCGACCTCGCTCGTTCGACATCATTGATAATTTCGCGCGCCTGCGTCAGTTGCTCAAAATGGTCTGGAAGTTTGAAGGTCTCTACTTGCGCTCCAGCGCGTTCAAACGCATGCGCGGCCGCTTCGATGCAGGTTCGCGTTTCCGGTGACGCTTTCGTTTCCCACAGGTAAGTGTGGCAGAGACCGATCCGCAATGGACCAGTTGGTTGCTTCGGCGCCACTGGCTCCTGCCCAGTGAGGACTGCGGCGACCAGCGCAATATCGTCAAGTTCCCGGGCGAACAGCCCAATCGTGTCCAGGCTTTCCGCCGCGAATTTCAACCCTTCGCGATTGAACAGGCCATAGGTTGGCTTGTAACCGATGACGCCGCAGAATGAAGCCGGCCGCAGAACCGAGCCGCCCGTTTGAGTCCCCAGGGCGATCGGAACCATGGCATCGGCGACGGCCGCGGCAGATCCACTCGAAGAGCCACCTGGGGTTCGCGCCGCATCGTGAGGGTTGGTTGTCAGTCCTGGCGCGACGCCGGCGAATTCGCATGTGACGGTCTTGCCGACCACAATTGCGCCTGCCGCCCGCAGCAAAGCAACGCAGGAGGCGTCGTTTCGCGTACGATGATTTGCGTAAATGGGAGAGCCCATCTGCGTCGGCAAGCCGGTCGTATTCAGCACGTCCTTAACGCCGATTGGAATGCCGTGAAGGATGCCGCGGCGTGGTCCAGCGTCGCAGGCGCGTGCTTGCGCAATGGCTCCGTCGGCATCCAGTGCCGCCCACGCGCGAACCACGCTTTCGCGGTCTGCGATTCGATTAAGACAATCGCGTACGAGATCCTCGGCCGTCAGTCTGCCCGTGGCGATAGCCTGCGCCGCTTCGCTCGCCGAGAGCCGATGTGGCGCCCGTGCGGTGTTCACGTGAAGCCTCGTCATGCGGCATGCAGCTCCGTCGATTGCCCAGATACTCGATTATAAGCCGGAATCCCGAAAATGTCACAATACTATATTTTTGTGACATTTTCGGTTCAATATATTCTAACTGTGAAGCTATGGGAATCGCGTCGCCGTTTCTAAGCCGAGAAGGCCACCCCATCATGCTCATTTCTTTTTTTCGATGTTGAGCAGCTGTGCGATGTGCGCGACCTGGCGATGCTGGTCTTTGACGGCGGCGGCGAATTCCTCGACGCCCATTGGGGATGCCGGCTGGCCGGAACGGCTGAGGCCGCCGATCACCGCCTCATCCTTGAGTGCTTCGAGAACGCCGGCGGCGGCCTTTTTGCGCACGTCGAGCGGCATGTCGCGGTGTCCCATCAATCCCAGGACTGGGCTGGCGACAAGACCCGGGAAGCCTGCCTCCACGGCTGATGGAATGTCGGGCGCGATCGCCGAGCGCTTGGTGTCGGCCATTGCCAGCACCTTGATGTCGCCAACCTGCTCCTGCGCCCGCATCGCCGCATAGGACATCATCACAAGCTGAATGCGGCTAAGGCCGAGATCGGGCGGCGACTGGGTGATGTCGCGATAAGGCACCTTGACCATCCTCACGTCGCTTTCAAGCAGGAATCCATTGAAGACGAATTCCGAAAAGCCGGGCGCGACGCCGTAGCTCAGTTTGTCCGGATGAGACTTCGCATAGCCGACGAGTTCCTTGAGGTTGGCGACGCCGAGGCTCTTCGACACTGCGAGCGCAACCTGCACTTTCGCGACGCCGGCGATGGGCTGGAGATCGCGTTCCGGATCGTATCCCAGATTGTCGTGGACATAGGGATGCACGACATAGGCGCTGGTCGGGCCGAAGAAAATGATGTGGTCATCCTTGGCATTGACGACGCCGCGAACGGAGATGAGCCCGTCGCCGCCAGGCCGTCCTTCGACAATGACTGGTTGCCCCCATAGTTTCTGCAGCTTGTCGGACAACAGCCGCGCCGCGATGTCGGCGCCGGAGCCTGGACCAAACGGCAGGACGAGCAGTACCGGGCGCTGCGGCCAGTTCTGCGCTTGGTTAGTCTGGGCTTGGCCAGAGGCAGCAAAGAACTGCGCCGTTGCCACGATGGCAAGTGTCGATATCGTGCGTCCGATCAGCCGAAACATTTCCCCTCCTGCTTCATCTGCAAGGTCTTTGCGTGCGCTCCGTCCCCGCGGTGCGCACGCCCTTGTCAATGATTCCGAGGGCTATCATTCAGGATCGGAGCGCGAAGAGCAACTAGGCAGGGGCGACGCGTTGGCACCGAAGTTTCGGACCTTAGCTTTCCGGGGACAGTGGCGGAGGCCACGAAGGATCACCCCGATCTCCTCAGCCGGCGCGCTTGTAGCTTCCGAGGTCTGCCAGCGCCGCTTCCACAAAGGATAGGTCGACGATTTGCGCAGCCTTGATGCTTGGGCCAACCAGTCCCAATCCCTGAACGAATTCGAGGTCTTTTTCCAGGCTGGCGAGGTTCGGCCTGCCGTCGGGATCGCAGGCGCTGGGCACCATTGTCTTCAGCAGCGCAACATCCTTCACGCGCGAGTATTTCGCGATGATGGCGATGATCTCTTCGCCACGAGGGCCAACGAAATGGCCATCCTTCTGCGCGTCATTCATATCGCGTGCGCCGCGTATGAAGGCCTTCATGAATCGCACGCCGATATCGCGGCGCTTTGCAATAAATTCCGAACCGAACGTCACAACGGCCGCCTGTTGATCAGGGTAGAATGTATCGACGGTTGCGAAACGCCGCGCTATGCTGCGCTGTTCAGCGAGAGATACCGTTGGTTCAGAAACCACGGCGACGTCGATCGCCTTGTTTTGCAGTCCAGCGAATTGATCGCCGGTGCTGAGATAGACGCGCTCGCAATCGGCGAATGCAAGGCCGCCCTTCTTCATTGCTTCGTTCAGGATTGATTGTTCGCCCGCACTTCCAATGGCGGGGATGGCAACCTTGAGACCTTTCAGGTCTTTGAAGTCCTTGAAACGTCCGCTATCCATGAGATCCTGACGGACAAGAATGGATTCAAATCCGTATTTCGGTGCGTTTCGAGCCTTATCTGCGACGATCTTGACCGGAATGCCGCGTTCCGCAGCGTTGTAAAGGCCAGCGGAAACCGCACCTCCGCTGACATCAAGCTGGCCGGTTCCCAAGGACGAAATCATTTTCGCGCCAGACGGGAAGTCTTCAATGTCGACGTCCAGTCCCATGTCGCGAAAATAGCCCTTCGCTTGCGCAATGAAGAAGGGTGCGTCGCTAATCGTGTTGACGATTCCCAGGGTAACCCGATCACCGCCCGAACTCTGGGAACGAGCGATCTGAGTCGAGCCGACTGAAACTATCGCGGCGGCGACGAACGTGCGTCTGCTGATCCGGGGCATATGTCCTCCTCCTGTTTTGAGGAGCCTTGACATGGCCTCTGATGAACTGTCAACGGCAGGGACGCGTCTCTTGCAGAACGAGTCAACATGCCTGTGCAACGACTCGCTTCAGTCTTCCTGCGATAGAGGCGTAGCCACGGATTCAAGGGATTTGCGTTC
>JAQGJO010000420.1 GCA_028290595.1 Hyphomicrobiales bacterium
TGCCCGCCGCGTCTCGACTTCTCACAGAAGCCGGGCTGGATTCTGAACGCCGACGACTATCCGATGCCGTGACCGGCAGCCAAATCGCAAACGGGCAAAGGATCATCGACGATGAACGCTGCTTCCACCTTTCGGCAACGCATGCTTGCCGGCGATAAGCTCGTCGGCACGTTCCTGAAGACGCCGACCAGTCATGCGACCGAGATCCTTGGCGACCTCGGCTATGATTTCGTCGTCATCGATCAGGAGCACAGCCCTTTCGACCGCACGACCAGCGACATCGCGCTGATGGCCGCACGCGGCAGCAACACGCCGGCGCTGGTTCGCGTTCCCGGACCGGAGGGCATTCTCTCGGTGCTCGACTGCGGGGCGACCGGCGTGCTGGTGCCGCATGTGAAAAGCGCGGCCTATGCCCGCGAGATCGCGGCGATGTTCCGCTATCGCGGCGGCGCTCGCGGCTTCGCCACCAGCACGCGGGCAGGACGCTACACGGGCGTGCCGATGTGGCGGCACATCGCGGACCAGGACGCCCAGACGGTCTTCGTGGCGCAGATCGAGGATCCGGTCGCACTGGACGAGATAGACGCGATCGCGGCCGTCGAGGGCGTTGACTCGCTGTTCATCGGGCGAGGCGACCTGACCGCGGCCTTCGGCGATGAATCGAAGGACCCGCCGGAGGTACGTCGCGCGGTCGAGCGCATTTGCGAGGCCGCGCGGAAGGCTAGAAAGCCGATCAGCGTTTACGTCGGTAACGCGGCCGAGGCTGCGTGGCTCAGCACGCTCGGTGCCAATGTGTTCGTGCTCTCGTCGGACCAGGGCTTTCTGCGACAGGCCGCTGCGGCGGGCCTGCGCGAAGTTCGTGACAAGGTCGAAGGAGCGCGCGCCTGACCTGATTGCCAAGCAAACCAAAAATGAGGAGGGACTAATGGGATCACGCAAGGGGCTTATTAAAGCGCTTACTATCATCACACTGCTCGGACTGATGCCGGCAGTGCCGGCCTTGGCGCAAGAGACGATCAAGATTGGTTCGTCATTGGGCCTCACCGGGTATGGCTCGGCGACCGACGGTCACTGGCGCGACGGTCTGGTGGTCGCCATCGAGGCGGTCAACAAGCAAGGCGGCGTTCTCGGCAAGAGGCTGGAACTGGTCACCGAAGACAACAAGTCGACGCCGCAGCAGGCGGTCGTCGTTTATCGCAAGATGATGTCCGAAGATAAGGTGGTCGCCTTCAACAGCGGCTGCATCTCGGCCGGCAATTTTGCCGCCGCCAGCTTCGTGTCCAAGGCCAAGCTGCCGATGTTCCTATGCTCTATCTTGCCGCGTCAGCCGGACGAGATCAAATGGGCCTTCCAGTTCCTGCCGCCGCCAAAGTATGAAGTGGACACGCGCTACCAGTACCTGAAAGACAAGACCCAGATTCGCAAAGTCGGCATTCTGTCCGATCCAAGCCCGTATAGCATGCTGATGCGCGGCCTGGCCGAGAAGGGCGCCGAAGAGTTCGGCATCAAGGTCGTCGCCAGCGAAGTGTACCAGCAGGACGACGCCGACTTCAGCGTTCAGATAGGGCGCATCAATGCGGCCGGCGCCGAGGCGCTTATCATGCTGGGCCAGGGCAATGCGGTCGTCACCGTCGCCAACAACATCCGCAGCCTCGGCCTCACCAAGATGGTGATGCTGGGCAGCATCAACGAGCTCGACATCCTGCAGGCGGCGGGCAAGGTTCTGGGTGAACAGTACCTGTTCCCCTCGCCGCTCATTCAGATCGCGTCCGATGACATCACCGCTATCACCAATCCAAAAGCCCGCGCCGCCGCCGAACCCTTCGTCAAGGCGATGAAGGACAAATACGGCAGGACCGATAACGCGCAGGCTTCGCGTGCCTGGGACTCGCTCATGATGATGGCGGCCGCCATGAAGAAGGCCAACAGCACCGAAGGTGAAGCGGTCCGGAATGCCTTCGAGAAACTCGGCCGTTATGACGGTGCAGGGGCGTCCTACGAGTTTACGGCCGAGCAGCACATCGGCATCACCGACAATCCCTACGTGATCGCCTTCGTCAAAGACGATAAGCTGGTTCTCAAGAAATGACGGTGGCCGCGGACACAGCCCATCTCATAGCTGTCCGCGATCTGGCGGCCCGCTACGGCCATATCGAGGCGCTTCGACCGACGAATCTCTATGTTGCGCCGGGCGAGTTCGTCACAATCCTGGGACCCAATGGCGCGGGCAAGACAACCTTGCTCCGCGCCATGACACGGCTGATCGCGAGTACCGGCCAGGTGGCCTTCAAAGGGCAGGACGTCACGAGCCTGAAGACGCACCAACTGGCCGACCTCGGCATCATTATGGTGCAGGAAGGGCGCGGCCTGTTCGGCGACATGAGCGTCCGGGAAAACCTGCAGATCGGCGCCTACAAACTGGCCGGTTCGCAGGCCGGCCAGGACCGGCAGCTCGAAAAAGTGTTCTCATTGTTTCCGCGATTGAAGGAGCGCATATCGCAAACCGCTTCGTCGATGTCGGGCGGCGAGCAGCAGATGCTCGCGGTCGGCCGCGCGTTGATGGCCGATCCGAAGTTGCTGATTCTCGACGAACCATCGCTCGGCCTGGCGCCGCGCGTCGCCACCGAAATTCTCTCGACGCTGGGCGCTCTCAACAAAGAGGGCCTTGGCATTCTGCTGGTCGAACAGAAGGCGCCGCTGGCGCTCAAACTCGCTCAGCGGGTCTATATCCTTTCCTCTGGCAGCGTCCGAGCCGAATTGCCGACGCACGAGATCAAGTCGCACCATGACCTCGCTCGCTATTACTTCTCCTAAACAAGCCGCACCGGCTGCGCGCGCGCGGCTCGACTGGTTCCAGATCGGGCTTCTGGCCTTCTGTGGGCTGTTGACCATCGGCGCGCTGATTTACGGCGGCTATCTGCTGACCGTGTTTCAACTGGCGATGATCTACGGCATCTTCTGCATCGGCCTGAATTTCTTCATGGGCTACACGGGGCAGGCGTCGTTCGGTCAGAACGCCTTCGCCTGCATCGGCGGTTACGGCAGCGCCATCCTGTGCGTCCAGTACAGTTGGGAGCCGGCGCTGGCGCTGATTGCCTCGATGGTCGTGGCGGGCGTCGCCGCGCTGATCATCGGCTATCCCACCTTGCGCTTGCGCGGCCACTACCTTGCCATGGCGACCTTCTCTCTCGGCCTCATCACCTACGACATCTCGATCCACTGGACGGGCGTGACGCAGGGCTACATGGGCTATTCCGGCATTCCGCCGCTTGGCATCGGCGGCTTCGAGATCGAAAGCGAGCGGTGGAAGCTGGTCGCTCTTGTCGTGCTGCTGGGAGTTGCCTTCTGGATTTCGCAGCGCATGCGCGACTCGCGTTTCGGCCGTGGATTGCGCGCCATTTCGGGCAGCGAGAACGGCGCTGCGGCGCTTGGCATTCGCGTGCCGCGCTTCAAACTCATCGCCTTCGTCATCGCGGCGATCTACGCATCTGCCGCCGGTTCGCTGTTCGCGCACACGGTCGGCTTCATCAGCCCCGAAGTGTTCGGTCCGCAGATGAGCATCATCACCTTCACGATGCTTTATGTCGGCGGTGTCGGCACGATGATCGGCCCCATCGTCGGCGCCATCGTGGCGTCGCTGCTGCCAGAAGTCTTCCGCAGCGTCGGCCGCTTCCAGGACATCGCGTATGCGGTCGTGCTGCTGGGCATGCTGATCTATGCGCCGAAAGGCCTGTCGACGCTCGGCAAGCTGTTCCGCCCGCGCAAGCAAGAGGGGGCATAATCGTGGCCCTCCTCAAGGTCAAAGGCCTCACCAAGCGTTTCGCGGGTCTGGTCGCCAACAGCGAGATCGACCTCGACGTTCCGCAAGGCAGCCTGTTCGCCGTCATCGGCCCGAACGGCGCCGGCAAGACGACGATTTTCAGCATGGTTTCCGGCTTTCTCAGCTCGACCGCCGGCAGCATCGAATTCGATGGCTGCGACGTCACGCGCCTGCGTCAGGACCAGATCGCCGCCATGGGCCTCGTGCGGACCTTCCAGCTCGTGCAATTGTTCAAGGGCATGTCGGTCATCGAAAATGTCGAGGTCGGCTGTCATCTCGCCACGCGCGGCGGCGTCGCCGCCTCGCTGCTGCGCCCGGCCTGGTTCCGCAAGCAGGAAATCGAGGTGCGCGAGCGCGCCCGCGAACTGCTGGAGTTCGTGGGGCTCGCATCCCAGGCCGAACAGGACGCCGAGCTGCTGCCCTATGGCCAGCAGCGCCTGCTTGAAGTCGCGCGGGCTATGGCCGCGAAGCCGAAGCTGCTCCTGCTCGACGAACCAGCCGCCGGTCTCAACACACAGGAGACCGAGGGCCTTGCCCGCATCATTCAAAAGATCAACTCCCAGGGCACCACCGTCCTGCTGATCGAGCACGACGTCGGCCTGGTCACGCGGATTGCGCATCGTATCGCGGTGCTCGATTTCGGCCGCAAGATTGCCGAGGGCACGCCGGACGAAATCAAGGCTCACCCCGAGGTCATCGCAGCCTATCTCGGCGTCGAGGAGGTCCCCAATGCCTAGCGTCGTCGAACTCGTCCAGAGCCTCGTCAATGGCATCGGCATCGGCCTGATTTACGGACTGATCGCGATCGGATTCTGCGTCATCTACAACGCCAGCGGCATCGTGAACTTCGCGCAGGGCGTGTTCGGCATGCTGGGCGGCATGTTCGCGCACACGATTCTGACGCGCTACGGCTTGCCGATCTGGCTGTCGGCTATTCTGTCCATTATTCTTGTCGCAGGCGTCGGCGTTCTGGTCCAGATCTTCGTGATCAATCCGATGTGGCGGCGAAACGCGCCGCTGTTCGCGATCATTCTCGCGACGCTCGCCGTCCAGTTGCTGATCGAACAGGTGGTCATTCTCACTTTGGGTGATCAGCCGCGCACCTATCCGGAGTTCACCTCCGGCGGCCCGCTCAAGATCGGGCCGATTGCGATTGGCTATCAACTGTTCTGGGTTCTCGGCTGCGGCGCCGTGATGGTGTTCTCGCTCCAGCAATTCTTCAACCGTACGCGCATGGGCCGTGCACTGCGGGCTTGCGCGCAGAACCGTGAAGCGGCGGCACTGCTGGGAATTCCGGTCGAGCGCATGCTGATCGTCGCTTTCGCGCTCAGCTCGGGCCTTGGCGCGGCCGCCGGCATCCTGATCACGCCGACGCAGTACACGGCCTATATGGTCGGCGGTCCATTCGGCATCAACGGCTTCATCGCGGCGATCATCGGCGGTTTTGGCAGCCCGCTAGCCGCTCTGGTCGGAGGAATTTTCTTGGGCGTCGTTCAGTCCGAGGCGATCGTCTTCTTCGGCGCCGGCTTCAAAAACATCATCTCACTGACGCTGTTGCTCGTCGTGCTGCTGGTCTTCCCGAACGGTCTGTTCGGCGGCATTTCCAAGCGTGCCTGATACTCAATCTGAGAGCCATTAATGAATGTTTTGCTGGTCTACGCGCATCAAGAGCCGACGTCGTTCACCTGCGCGTTGAAAGACGTCGCGCGCGATGCGCTGACCGGCGCCGGCCACGCGGTAGATGTCTCCGACCTCTATGGCGAAGGCTTTAATCCGGTTGCTGGGCGGCATGACTTTGTCACGACACATGACGCGAGCCGCTTTCACTATCAGAACGAACAGGGCCACGCCCACGCCCATGGCGGTTTCGCACCCGATCTTGTGCGCGAGCAACAGCGGGTTCTCAAGGCCGATCTGCTCATCTGGCTTTATCCGATCTGGTGGGGCGGCGTGCCGGCCATTCTCAAAGGCTGGTTCGACCGTGTCATGGCGTTTGGCTTCGCCTATGCGGATGGGCGTCGTTACGACAGTGGATATTTCAGGGACAAGACCGGCATGCTGTGCCTGACGACCGGCGGCACGGTCGAGCGGTTCTCAGCCGGCAATGTCTATGGTCCGATCGACCAGGTGCTCTATCCCACGCAGCACCTGATGGTGGACTATCTCGGCATGAAATCGTACCCGCCGTTCGTGGCCTATGCCGCCCCGCGCATCGATGCCGCGGCGCGTGAGGCGTACCTGCAGCTATGGCGCGCCCGCGTGCTTGACATCGCAAAGGACCTCGCTGAAGCGAGCAGCAGCGTGGTGCGTCAAAGAGAGAGCACGACATGAGCAGTGCCCAGCCATTGAGCGGCAAGGTCGTGCTGATCACAGGCGGCTCGCGCGGCATCGGCGCCGGCATGGCACGGCGCTTTGCCGGCGCGGGCTGCCGGGTGGCGATCGGCTATCGCAGCGGAGGCGGCGCTGCCGAGACGATGCTTGGCGAGATCACAGCACTCGGCGCGCAGGGCATGGCCGTTGCCGGTGACATCGCAAAACCGGACGATACCCGCGCCATGGTGGCCCAGGTCGTTGAGCGCTTCGGCCACATCGACGTGCTGGTGAACTGCGCCGGTCTGGCGGAGTATCGGCCTTTCGAGGCGACCGATGCGGCATTTTTCCACGCGACGTTCGACACCAATGTGCTCGGCACAATCGCAATGATCCAGGCAGCGCTTCCACATCTGACCGCGCCGGGTGGCCGCATCATCAATTTTTCCTCGGCGCTCGCCACACGGCCGATCCCGACCGCGTCGATCTATGCCGCCTCCAAGGCAGCGGTCGCGGCACTGTCGCATGCGCTTGCGAAGGAATTCGGGCCGCGCGGCATCACCGTCAATGCGATCTCGCCGGGTGTCATCGAGACCGAAATGACGGCGGCCATCCTGGCTGAGCGCGGCGGCGGCATCAAGGCGATGACGCCGCTCGGCCGCATCGGTCAGGTTGACGACATTGCAGGTATCGCTTTGTTCCTGGCGTCGCCCGACGCGGCCTGGCTCACTGGCCGAACGATTCTTGCCGACGGCGGTTTTAGCTGACGGTCGGGATATTGCGTCAGGCCGGATTGCGCGGCGCCTTGCGCGCCAGCCCGTCGTAAAGATCGAGCATGCGTTCGCGCCATGCCTGCACGCTGTCTTCGCCTTCGATCAGCGCGACGTGCGAGACGCAATGCGCCCACATGAACACGCCGAAGACGACGTAATCGGCGAAACCGGGCGTTGCGCCGCAGATGAATGTCTGCCTGCCGAGCAGATCACGCAGCGGCGTCAACGTCTGCTTGATCGCGGCTCGCCCGGCGTCGGGCGCCAGCGCGAAATTCTCCAGCGTTGTGCCGAAGCGCTGCTCGCGCGACGTCCTGAAATAAGGTTTGTCCTTTTCGTCGAGGCCGTTGAACAGATCGGAGATGACGGTCTTGAGGATGGGCATCGACAAAGTTGTCTGCGCCCACGAGCGCACGAAATCCGTCAGCGCCAGCGCCTGGGGGCCGTCAATCAGTCTCGGCCGATCGGCGTATGTCTCGTCGAGATAAAGCGCGATGTCCCAACTATCGTTGATGATCTTGTCGTTGTCGCGAATGACGGGAACGAGTTTTTGTCCGGAGAATTCGATCTTGTGCTTTTCCATGAAACGAACCGGGATCGTCTCGAAGTCGAGCCCCTTGTGCGCCATCGCCATGGTGATGCGCCAGCAATAGGGTGAAAACCGCACACGGTCGTCGCTTGCCGCAAGGTCGTACATTTCGATCGGCATCTTGATCCTCTATTCCCGGTTGTCCCGGCCTTTATGAAGACGATCCGCGATTGTCGCAATCGCGGATCGTACTGTCGCTTACACCCCGTGCGCCTTGAAGAAGTCGAGCGCCCGCTTGAAGGCGAGTTCCGCATCCGCCTTGCGATAGCTCGGGCGATAGTCGGCATGGAACCCATGCGGCGCATCGGCATAGACATGCAGTTCCGACTTGCTGCCGGCGGCCTTCAACTTGGCCTGCATCTTCTCCACCTGATCGACCGGAATGCCGGGATCCTTGCCGCCGTAAGCGCCGATGACGGGAACCTTGACGTCCTTGGCGAAGTCGAGCGGGTTCTGCGGATGCAGATCGTCCTTGGGGCCGGAGAGCGGGCCATAGAATGCCGCCGCCGCTTTCAGATCGGGATTGTTCTTGGCATAGAGCCAGACCTGCCGGCCGCCCCAACAGAAACCGATGACTGCAAGCCGCGCTGTATCGGCCTTGCCGCTCGCCTTGGCGAAGGTGACGCAGGCGTCGAGATCGCCCTTCACCTGTGCGTCCGGCACTTTGGCGACGACTTCAGAGATCAGCTTGGAGACATCGGTGTAAGCGCCGGGGTTGCCCTGCCGCGCATAAAGTTCCGGCGCGATGGCGTAATAGCCGGCTTTCGCAAAGCGGCGGCAGACGTCCTTGATGTATTCGTGCACGCCGAAAACTTCCTGGATCACCAGCACGGTCGGGAACGGTCCGCCGGTTGCGGGGAACGCGTGGTAGGCGGGAATTTCGACGCCGCCGGAACTGACCTTCACTTCGCCCGCCGTCAGGCCGTCGGCAGGCGTCGTGATCGTCTGGGCATTCAGCGGACCGCTCGCCATGGTGAAGCCTGCGACACAACTCGTCATGAAGACGAAGCCGCGGCGATTGAGATCGAGCGGGGTCGGCGCCGTAAGCGATTTCGAATGTGCGTCGTCCATGGGCATCTCCATTTTGCGCCGCTGAGGCGGCGGAGGGACACAATAATTGTCCGCCTGCTCACACCAATGACCGCGCGAACACAAATCCGTGAGATTAAGCTCAGGCTTGCGGCAGCCGTTTTGGCGGCTTCATGAAAAACACCAGGAATGTCGCGCCGTTCGGGCAGCAGGCCGTATGCCGGCTTCCGGCCGGCCGCCAGACGAAGGTGCCGGCGGTGCAGGCGCCCTGGTCGTCTTCGAGCGAGCCGTCGAGAACGAACGTCTGCTCCAGTTCGGGATGTTCGTGAAACGGGATGACGCCGCCGGGCTCCATCCGGAACAGAACCGTCGAGCGTCCCGTCTCCGGATCGTCATAAAGCACCTTGCGAAACGCGCCGGGCAGGCCGGTCGGCTCCCAATCCATGGCTTTTGGGTCGACATAGACGCCCATGGGCACGGCGGCGGGCGGGGTTTTGTCCTGTTGCATGGCGAATTTCCTCCTGATTTGTAGCCAGCATGCCACTGCCTTGGCGGTCTGTCGACGCAGGGAGGGGGTGCGGCGCAACATGATCTGTACAGCCGCCTCCGGCTCGACTAATCATCCGCGACAGCATTTTTCGACGGGAACCGGACATGACAAATCCACTCGATAGATCGACCCGATTGGTCACTATTTTCGGCGGTTCCGGATTTGTCGGCCGCTATGTGGTGCGGGCCCTGGCGCAGCGCGGCTGGCGCATCCGTGTCGCCTGCCGCAGGCCCGATCTCGCCCATTATCTGCAGCCGATCGGCAAAGTCGGCCAGATTCATGCCGTTCAGGCCAATTTGCGCTATCCGGCTTCCGTGGCCTCCGCTGTTCATGGCGCCGAGGCCGTCATCAATCTCGTCGGCGTTCCAATCGAATCCGGCCGCCAGCGGTTCGATGCCGTGCATGGTTTCGGCGCCCATACGGTCGCTCGTGCGGCCAAGAACGCCGGCGCGACGAGCCTGATCCAGATGTCGGCCATCGGCGCCGATGCCGGCTCGGCATCCTCCTATGCCCGCTCCAGGGCGCAGGGCGAAGAAGCCGCGCGCGCCGCCTATGCCGATGCGACGATCGTTCGCTCGTCGCTGATTTTCGGGCCTGAAGATGAATTCTTCAATCGTTTCGCCGCCCTGGCGCGACTGTCGCCGGTCCTGCCGCTGATCGGCGGCGGCGCGACGAAATTCCAGCCGGTTTACGTCAGCGATGTCGCCGAGGCGATCGCCCGCGTTCTCGACGCTCAGGCGCCGGCCGGAAAGACCTGGGAACTGGGCGGCCCGGAGGTTCGTACCTTCCGCGAATTGATGGAATTCATCTGCACGACCATCGGCCGCAAGCGCCTGCTGGTGCCGATGCCGTTCCCGATCGCGCGCGTGCAGGCGCTGGGCAGCGAGATCGCCAATTCGATCAGCCTCGGCCTCTATCCGAAAATGCTGCACCTGACGCGCGACCAGGTGATCCTGCTGCAGTCTGACAACATCGTCTCGGAAGCGGCGAAGGCCGCCGGGACGACCCTGGAAGGCATGGGCATTGCACCGGATTCGATCGAGGCGATCGTGCCGACCTATCTCTATCGCTTCCGCAAGAGCGGTCAGTTCGAGGCGCGCGCTATAGTGTAGCTGCGCATCATCCGTTTGTGCACGCGCACCATATAGGCCGTGCCGAACAGCGGCGTCAGCAGGTTGACGATCGGCACCGCCAGGAACATCGCGATCGGCATGCCGCAGATGAACAGATAGACCGCGTGGCGCTGCCGCAGCGCGCGCACCTCTTCGACCGGATGATAGCGCAGCGCCGCCAGTTCGAAATATTCGCGCCCGGCGAGATAGGCGTTGGCGACGAAGAAGGCGATCACGTTGACGCCCGGCACAAGCAGCAGCATGAGCGCCAGCAGGTTCACGAACAGCGACACCGCCGCGAACTTCGAGGCAAGCCAGACCGCCTGACCGGCGGCCAGGGGCCGGCCGGGCGGACCTGTGGGATCGCTTTCGCGTTCGGCATGTTCGGCCAGTTCGTCGAGAAAGAAACCGGCGACGAGCGACGACACCGGCGCCACCAGGAACGCCATGCCGACGACCAGGCCGAGGCCGGTTAGAATCGACAGCGCCGTCGCGACCCAGGGCCAGGGCACGGAAATATAGCTGACGATGAGATGGTCGAGCCCGGTCCAGACCAGCATGAGCAGGACGAGCGTCAGCGCCAATACCTTGGCCAGCGCCCGTCGATAGGGCGGCGAAAAGATTTGCGGCAAGGCGGCCGCGGCCGATTGGAACATGGATTGATCTCCGCCATAGCGTTTTCCGATCCATTTGGATTGGAAAGACGCGTCCGGCTCGCTTTGCCACGAAAGTGGGGCGTGCCGGGTCATGACGCAAGGTTAAGATGCATTGTTCGCACTGGCGCTTCGCCTTCATCATGCATAAATTTGACGTCGCTACCCTGTCCCGACGTTCGTTTCGGGATTTGCCGGCATCAGACCTGATAGCGGGCGCACGAAGAAAGGCTGTGGGAAGAAAAATGAGCAATGCCTTCTTTTCGGACCTCCTGACGTCGATCACCGAGCGCGGTCGCAACCTGCTGGGGCTCGAAAATGCGCAAATCGACCCGCAAACCCGGGTATCCGATCTCGTCGGCCTCTGCGAAAAGCTGCTGTCAGGCCGCGGCGAGGCGTCGGGCACGGCGCTGGCGCGCGAGGTGCTCGACCGCTATGCCCAGCTCGACGAGTTGGGCCGGCAGAAATTCTTTTACCTGCTTGCCAGCGATTTCGGTCCGGATGTCTCCAAACTCGGCGCCGCGCTCGACGTGTGGGGACGCGAGCAGAGCGATACCGCCGCCACCGACCTGCACTATGCCTCCGAGCCGCGCCGCCAGGAATTGCTGCGCCGGCTGAACCGCGCACCGGGCGGCACCGCGGCCCTGGTCGACATGCGCGAACATCTGCTCGAGCTCAGGGCGGCCAATCCGGAATTCAAGGCGATCGACCGCGATCTGACGCATCTGCTGACGTCCTGGTTCAATCGCGGCTTTCTGGTTTTGCGCCGCATCAACTGGGCGACGCCGGCCAACGTGCTGGAAAAGATCATCCGTTACGAGGCGGTGCATGCCATTCACGATTGGGACGATCTGCGCCGCCGCATCGATCCGGTCGACCGGCGCTGCTACGCCTTCTTTCATCCCGCCATGCTCGATGAGCCGCTGATCTTCGTGGAAGTAGCGCTGACCGCCGAAATCCCCGGCGCCATCCAGCCGCTGCTGGCATCCGAACGCGAGGTCGTGCCGCTCAGCAAGGCCCGCACTGCCACGTTTTATTCGATCTCCAACTGCCAGCAGGGCCTGAACGGCATTTCCTTCGGCAATTTCCTCATCAAACAGGTAGTCGAGGACTTGCGCCGCGAATTGCCTAAGCTCGAAACCTTTGTCACCCTGTCGCCGGTGCCGGGCTTCATGCGGTGGCTGGGGAACAAGGGCAAAACCCTCGTGGGCGCCGATGACCTTCCCATCATCGACAGCCTCGACGATGCGGCCTGGCCGCAGGACAAAGTATTTGCCCAGCGCGCCAAAACGGTGCTGGAGCCGCTAGCCGTGCAATATTTTCTCGAGGAACGCTCGTCCAACGGTAGGGCGCTTGATCCGGTCGCCCGGTTTCATCTGGGTAACGGCGCCCGGCTGGAGCGGATCGACTGGCTGGGCGACACGTCCCACAAAGGAATGCTTGAATCCGCCGGCCTGATGGTGAATTACCTCTATGACCTCGACGAGATCGAGAAAAACCACGAGGCTTACGCCAACCAGGGAGAAATCGTCGCCTCTTCGGCAGTCCGGAAAATGTTGAAATCCGGCACGCGCGGATGGCGGTCGACTGCAACCTCGGCAAAGGCACAGACCTGACGAGATAAAATAGAGCCATGCCGTCATATCTTTACGACCTGATCGCCCGTCGCGCACCCTCGCCTGACAAGGTTTTCATCGAGACGCCCGAGGGCCGCAAGATCACCTACGGCGGCTTGGGCGAAGGGTCGGCACGGTTCGCCAATGCGCTCGTGTCGCTTGGCGTCGTCGCGGGCGACCGCGTGGCGGTGCAGGTGGAAAAATCGCCCGATGCGGTTCTGCTTTATCTGGCCTGCCTGCGCGCCGGCGCAGTGTTTCTGCCGCTCAACACCGCCTATACGCCGACGGAGATCGAATATTTTCTCGGCGACGCCAAGCCGCGGGTTTTCGTCTGCGAACCGCAGAACCGCGACAAGCTGGCCGCCGTTGCCCAAAAGGCCGGGGCGCAGATTGAAACGCTTGGCACCAAGGAAGACGGCTCGCTGATCGATCGCGCCAAAACGCAGCCTTCGACGTTTAGCGATGTCGAACGCGGCAAGGACGATCTGGCTGCGATCCTCTACACGTCGGGCACCACCGGGCGTTCCAAGGGCGCGATGCTGAGCCACGACAATCTGGCATCGAACTCGCTGAGCCTTGTGGAGTACTGGCGCTTCAGCAAGGACGACGTGCTGATCCACGCGCTGCCGATCTATCACACCCACGGCCTGTTCGTGGCGATCAACACGCTGTTGCTCGCGGGCGGCTCGCTGCTGTTCCTGCCCAAGCTCGACGCCGAGCAGATCATGAAGATGATGCCGCGCGCCACGGCGATGATGGGCGTACCGACATTCTACACGCGCCTGTTGCAGCATGCCGGCCTCAACCGCGATGCGACGAAACATATGCGCCTGTTCATTTCCGGTTCCGCGCCGCTTCTGGCCGAGACGCACCGCGACTGGAGCGAGCGCACCGGTCACGCCATTCTCGAGCGCTACGGCATGACCGAAACCAACATGAACACGTCGAACCCTTATGATGGCGCCCGCATCGCCGGCACGGTCGGATTTCCGCTGCCTGGCGTCAGCGCCCGCATCGTCAATCCCGAGGGCGGCCAGGAGATGTCGCGCGGCGAGATAGGCATGATCGAAGTCAAGGGCCCGAATGTGTTCAAGGGCTATTGGCAGATGCCGGAAAAAACCAAGGCCGAATTCCGCGACGATGGTTATTTCATCACCGGCGATCTCGGCCGCATCGACGACAAGGGCTACGTCCACATCGTCGGCCGCGACAAGGATCTCGTCATCACCGGCGGCTTCAATGTTTATCCCATCGAAGTCGAGACCGAGATCGACGGCATGGCCGGCGTTGTCGAAAGCGCCGTGATCGGCGTCTCGCATCCCGATTTTGGCGAGGGCGTCACCGCCGTCGTGGTGCCGCAGAAGGGCGCCAAGCTCGACGAGAAAGCCATCATCAGTGCGCTCGAACAGCGCCTCGCCAAGTTCAAGCTGCCGAAGCGCGTGTTCTTCGTCGACGAACTGCCGCGCAACGCCATGGGCAAAGTGCAGAAGGCGGCTCTGCGCCAGACTTATGGCGATCTTTACAAGAAGTAGGCGCCTGACGCCCTCGTCCTTCGAGACGCGCCTTTCAGGCGCTCCTCAGGATGAGGGCTCCTTGTTTAATTGTACAAACTAACAGAAGCCCTCATCCTGAGAGTATGGCCGGAAACTAAGGGCTGTCATTCCCGACGCGCCGCAGGCGCGAGCGGGAACCCAGGAGTCAAGAGCCGCCGCATTGGCGCGTCGCGTTGCCTCTGAATTCCCGCTCTGCGCTTCGCTTGGCGGGAATGACACACCAAGGCTGAAGCAGAACAGCTACATCGTAAGCTTTGAAATCGGCCTTTAGTTTTCGGCCATACTCTGAGGAGCAACGCATAGCTTTGTGTCTCGAAGGACGGGGGCGTCAGCTTCAATCACACGCTCAGCACGATCTTGCCGATATGCGTGTTCTTGCGCATGTAATCCTGCGCCGCCAGCGCTTCATCGAGCGTGAACGTGCGATCGACGATCGGCTTGAACTGACCGGATTCGATTGCCGCGCCGAGATCGGCCCAGGCGCGCCGGGTGATTTCGAATTTCTCTTCCGGCGAACGCGTGCGGAAGGTGACGCCGATCAGCTTGAGGCGCTTTAGCGCGAGCTTGTCGAGATCGATCTGATCCATCTTGCCGCCAAGACGCCCGATGTTGACGATACGGCCCGTCAAGGCGGCCGCGTCCATCAGATCGTTGAGCATGCCGGCGCCGACATTGTCGGCCGCGACGTCGATGCCCTTCTTGGCCGTCGCGTTCATGCACGCTTCGGCAATATTGTCCTTGCCGGCGACGATCGCGAGATCGAGGCCGACAGCTTTGAGACGCGCCAGCTTGCCGGCATCGCGCGACGTACCGGCGATGAGGCTGGCGCCCAGAACCTTGGCGATCTGGATCATCACCGTGCCGACGCCGGCAGTCACGCCGGTGATCAGCACGCTGTCACCCTTCTTCAATTCGCCGTTGCTCACGAGCGCATTATGTCCCGTCGAGAGGAGTACAGGTATCGCCGCGCCCTCAGCGAAGCTCAAGTGCTTCGGCATGGCGAAGGCCACGCGGTAATCGACCAAAGCCTTCTCGGCATAGGCCTTGGTGGTCATCGACATGACGCGGTCGCCGGGCGCGAAGCCCTTGACGTCGGCGCCGACTGCGATCACTTCGCCGGCGACTTCGGTGCCCGCGATATTGGCGTCAGGATTATCGGGATTGCCGATGGCGCGGCTGAGATCTGCGCGGTTAAGGCCGATCGCCTTCACGGCGACGAGAAGATCGTTCTTGCCCGGCGTCGGATCGGGCACATTGCGGATTTCCAGCGTCGAGCCGTTGGCGCCCTTCGCATTGATGGCGGCTTTCATTGTTTAATCTGCCTTTGGTTTACTGTGGCGTGAGATTGGCGAGCTTCGTTACATTGCGCCAATATTCCATGTCGTCGACCAGCCGCTTGCGCACATAGTCGCGATCGCCGATCAAGGGATCGGCGCCTTGCGAGCTGAGAAATTCCTTCGTCGAGGGCATGGCGGTGATCTGGTTGAACCAGACGGCGAGCTTGTCGGAAATTGGACCCGGCATATTTGCCGGGACGAAAACGCCCCACCACGGCGCGACGACGACGGTCTTCATTCCAGACTCCTGCATGGTCGGAATGCCGGGCGCCGCCGATGGCCGGCGCGTGCCGGTCGTCGCCAGAATCTTGATTCTGCCGGCATGCTGCTGGCCGAGCAGATACATGACATCGCCGAAAGCGAAGTCGACCTGTTCCGCTGCCACATCCGAGATGGCGGCACCGGTCGACTTGTAGGTCACCTGTGTCACGTCGAGGTTGGCTTCCTTCAGGTAAAGCACCGTCGAGGCGATAGCCGACGTCACGGCCCAGCCATACGTTGATTTCGGGCCCTTGTTCTTGAGATAGGCGGTTAGCTCTGAGACATCCTTCGCCGGCGTCTTCGGATTGACCGCCAGCGCGAACACCAGTTCGGCGACCGATGTCACCGGTTCGATGTCGCGCAAAGTGTCGAACGGCAAATTCTTGTAGATGGCCGGGCTGGCAGCCAGTCCCGCCGCGCCGCCGAATAGAATCGTGTAACCATCGGGCTTGGATTTCGCGATCGCCTCGCTGGCGAGGTTGCCCGCCGCACCGGGCTTGTTGTCGACGATGATCGTGCCGCCGGACAATTCGGCGAGCTTCTGCGTGAACCAGCGGCACATGACGTCGGCGCCGCTGCCGGCCGGAAATCCCAGGATGACCCTGATCGGGCGTTCCGGATATTCGGCTTTGGCCGGCGCGGCGGCGAGGACGAGAGCTGCGAGACCCAGCGGCACTAAGCGGCGAAGCGCGATCATGTTTCCCCCTCCCAATCTTGCGGCGCGCTTTTCGCGCGCCATCATGTTACCGGCTTTAGCGTGAGGCCTTCAAGCCCATCAATCCTGCGATCAGATTGCGCTGCGTCTGCGAGGTGCCCGCCGCGATGGTGGCGCTGCGGGAATCGCGGAAGAACCTCTGCATGTCGTAGTCGCCCACCAGTCCATAGGCGCCCATGATCTGCACGCCCATATTGGCGACCTTCACATAGACTTCCGAGGCGAACAGCTTCGCCATGGTGATTTCCTTGAGCGCATCCTTGCCGCTGGCGACGAGCCAGACCGCGCGCCACATCAGCATGGTGGCCGCGTCCACTTCGGTCGCCATGTCGGCAATCATGTGGGAAATCGCCTGGAACGAACCGATCGGCTGGCCGAACTGCACGCGCTCCTTGGCATAGGACGCAGCAAGGTCGACGATCGCCTGCGCCGCGCCGCAGCTTCCAGCGGCGGAGACCGCGCGCTCGATCTGCAGGCCGCCCATCATGCAGTCCCAGCCGCGGTTCTCGCCGCCGATCAACCGGTCGGCAGGCACCTCCACGTCCTTGAAGAAAACCTCGTAGGTTCCGACGCTGCGCCGGCCCAGCATATCGAGCTTGCGATACTCGACACCCGGCGCGTCGTTCTCGATGAGCATTAGCGACAGGCCCTTGCGATAATGCGCGTCGCGGTCCGTCTTCACATAGGCGTTCATCAGCGTGTTCTTGAGACCGACGCCGGTGTTCCAGAGCTTTTGACCATTGACGATGTAACGGTCGCCGTCCTTGCGCGCGAAAGTCTTGATGTTGCCCA
>JAQGJO010000442.1 GCA_028290595.1 Hyphomicrobiales bacterium
GAGTGCGCTGGATTCTTCGGCGATCTATCTGAACGCCGCGAAGGTGGAAGCCACTTACGTTGGCTATAAGGCGACCGCCACCGCGGTGCAGGACGTGACCGGCAAGCAGATCGATTTCGCCTTCGCCGATGTCGTCTATGCGGTCGGGCAAGCCAAACAGGGGCGCATCAAGCTGCTGGCGATCGCGTCGGACGAGCGCTCGCCAAGCCTGCCGGATTTGCCGACGCTCAAGGAAACCACGGGCGCGCGGACCGGCGATATTGTTGCCCATTGGGGCATCTGGGCGCCGGTGGGAACGCCGAAAGACATTATCGACAAGCTGGAGAAATGGACCGCGCAGATCACCCAGGCCGACGACACGCAGAAGTTCCTTGTCGACCAGGGCGCGACATCGAAAATCTCCGATGCAGCGGATTACAAGCGGCGCTTTACCGTGGCGTTGAAGTCGTGGGCGGATGCCGTCAAGATCGGCAATATTGAAATTCAGTAGGCAGTAGGCAGTAGGCAGTAGGCAGTAGGCAGTAGGCAGTAGCTTCTTCCGACTGCCTAATCCCGACTGCCGACTGCCCCCTTTGCCTCACTCAACCAGCCGCAGCGCCTTGTCCTTGCAAAGGTTGGAGTCGGCGACCTCAATCGTTGAATCATCATCATACGTGCCGGCGAGATCGAACATGCAGCCGATGCGTGCCGGCAAGGTGACGGTGATCTTCTTGCCGGGCGCGAGGTTGGTGGCGATGACCCGCTCGGTCGCAGCGCCTTCCTTGCCGATGATCTTCAATTCCGTCAGCGTTGCAGCACGCTTGTTTTCCAATGTGATGCGGCCGGGCGAGGCAGGCGTGCGCGCACGCTGAGCGAAGCTGTCGCCGACCGTTGCCGCCAGAGCCACGGCTGCGAGCGCGCTCAAGCCGCAATATTTCGAGATGTCGCTACGGGCTAACATCATCTGAATAACTCCTCTTCTCAACGTGTCCAACCCGATCGGGCATTCATGTGCCCGCGTTTTTCTAAAGACTTGCGTGCTAGAGCCGCGAAGTCAAATTCGCGCTCTCGACGCCGGCGCGTTCCGCGATGTCGCTTGCCGCGTGAAGGATCGGCACCACGTCGGTAATCTTCTCGGCGACCTGATAGCGCACTTCGAGATCCTGCCGGATGAAGCCATTGGTGCGCATATGGGCGAAGAGGTTGAGCAGCGGCCGCCAGAAACCGCCGATATCGGCGAGCACGACCGGCTTGTTATGACGATCGAGCTGGACCCAGGTGAGCTGTTCGACCAGCTCTTCCAGGGTGCCGACGCCGCCGGGCAGGGCGACGAAAGCATCGGCCTTCTCGAACATCATGCGCTTGCGCGTATGCATGTCGGGCACGACGATAAGTTCCTGGGCCTCTTTGAAACGGCGTTCGCGCACGTCGAGAAAATCCGGAATGATGCCGGTGACGTGGCCGCCGGCCTCAAAAACGGATTGGGCGAGAATGCCCATCAGGCCGTGGCTGCCGCCGCCATAGACGAGGCCCATGTCGGCCTTCACCAGTTCGACGGCGAGGCTGCGGGCTGCCTCCGCAAAAATTGGATCGGCTCCCATCGAGGAGCCGCAATAAACGCATACGTTGTGAATCTTGCTCATATCCGGCTTGTGGCGTGCAGTTGCGGCGGGGTCAAGGCAGAGTATGGCAGCAGCTTTGCATGAGTGCGACGAAAGCATTGTGCGAAAAAGTGGCACCGGTTTTTCGCAAAAAACGATGCGACATCAAAAATCCAGAGCACCGGGCGATTCAGAGGTACGCCCGGGGCTCTGGACTTAAAAAAATGGCCTATTTGCCCGGGGACGGGTAGAATGAGGTGACTGTTCAATTGGTTAAGCTCATGTTGGGTCTGTCGAATACTGTTCTTTATGTCATCGGCGCAGCGCTCGCGGCGACCGCCAGCGTGGTGATCGGCTGGAATGTCTGGCGCCACATGCCCGAGGCGAAGCCGGCCGCTCCGGCCGAGATTGCGCGACAAGCTCCGGCCAGTTCTGCCCCGACAGAGCATGCGACCATTCGAGTTGAGCCGCGGGCTGCGGCAACGCCGCAGAGTGCCGCTCCGATCAAGCCGCAATTCGATGTGGTGCGCGTCGAGCCCACCGGTGAAGCGGTCGCGGCCGGCCGGGCCGAGCCGAAATCGAAAGTTACCCTGCTGGCTTCGGGCAAGCCCGTCGGCGAGGCTGTGGCTGACGCCGCCGGCCAGTTCGTCATCATCCCGACGCCGCTGCCGCCGGGCGATCATCTTTTCTCGCTGCGCGCCGTTGGCGCCAAGGGCGAGGCTCTATCGGATCAGACCGTCGCGGTCGCGGTGCCGCAGCGTGGCTCGAAGGACGTCGTGGTGGCGCTGGCCGAGCCCGGCAAGCCGACGCTGGTGCTCTCCGATGCGAGACCCATCGCTGCCGTCACCACGCCTGGCACGATTTCGATCCGCGCTGTCGAAGCGCAACAGGGCGGTGGTTTCTTCGCCTCCGGTTCGGGCGCGCCGGGCGCGCAGATCCGGCTTTATCTCAACGACGCCTTCGTTGCCGCGGTGAAAGTGGGACCGGACGGCCGCTGGTCCGTCACCGTGGAAAAAGGCATGTCGGCTGGCAATTACGCCGTCCGCGCCGATCTCGTTGCCCCCGACGACGGCAAGGTGCTGGCCCGGTCCGAGGTCGCTTTCGCCTATCCGGCGAGTCCGGTGGCCGGTGCGAAATCCCAGATGGCGGCTGCCGTGGCGGGCAGGAGCGATATTGGCAGCGATGCCGTTTCGCCGGGCCGAACCGCCGGGACGGACGCCGTCGTGCCCGATCTTCGTACGGCCAAGGTCGAGCGTGGCGACAGCCTCTGGCGCATCAGCCGCGTCATGCTCGGCCAGGGCGTTCGCTACACCCAGATTTACGATGCCAATACGACGCAGATCCGAAATCCCCGCCTGATTTATCCGGGCCAGGTGCTGGTTCTGCCCAACGCCAAACCCTGAAAACGAGCCTTGGGGCCTTTCCACCGGACATTGCGGCTATTCCGGCGTGTGGCGTGTAATTTCCGCCCAATCGGCTTATATGGAATCATAACAATCGAATGTAGTCCGGGGCGGATCGTTCCAGGGCGCCGCAAGATCAGGTCATGACACCTCCAATGAACCAGCCGCCGCGCGAACCCGCGCGCCGTGAAGCCACGCTCGCAGAGACTGTCCGGCATCTCTGGCCGTACGTCTGGCCGAAGGACCGGTTTGACCTGAAATTGCGCGTCATCGGCGCGATGGGTCTGTTGCTCGCCGCCAAGGTCGTCACGATCCTGGTGCCCTATTCGTTCAAGTGGATGACCGACGCGCTGACCGATCCGGCGAGCGCCCATGTGCCGTTGCCGGCCATTATTGCCGGCCCCATCGCCATCTGCGTGATCTACGGCCTGCTACGCAGCTTCATGCAGTTTTTCACCCAGGGGCGCGACGCCCTGTTTGCCGCGGTCTCGATGCATGCGGTGCGGCGCATCGCCAACGAAGTCTTTGTCCACTTGCACAATCTGTCGCTGCGCTTTCATCTTGAGCGCAAGACCGGAGGTCTGACGCGCGTGCTCGAGCGCGGTCGCGAGGCCATCCAGCAGATCGTCCGCATGAGCATGCTGACCGGCGTGCCGACCGTCGTCGAATTCGCGATGATCCTGGGCGTGTTCTATTTCGCCTTCGACTGGCGCTATATGATTACGGTCCTGGTGATGATCGTCGTCTATCTCTGGTTCACGACCGTCGCCACCAACTGGCGCATCAACATCCGCCGCGACATGAACGAGAGCGACACCGACGCCAATGTGAAGGCGATCGACTCGCTGTTGAACTTCGAGACGGTGAAATATTTCAGCGCCGAAGCCCGTGAGGCGGTGCGCTACGACAAATCTATGGCGCGCTACGAGAAGAACAGCATTTCCAGCTATATTTCGCTGGCCGTGCTCAATTCCGGCCAGGGGTTCATCTTTGCGGTGTCGCTGTCCGTCATCATGATCCTGTGCATCATCGGCATCCGCAACGGCACCAACACGATCGGCGATTTCGTTCTGCTCAATGGCCTGATGATCCAGCTCTATCAGCCGCTGAATTTCATGGGCATGGTCTATCGCGAAATTCGCCAGGCGGTCATCGACATCGAACAGATGTTCGACGTGCTGTCGCAGCATCCCGAGATCCAGGACAAGCCGGACGCCAAGCCGCTAGTTGTCGCCCAGGGCGGCATCCGGTTCGACAACGTGCATTTCGCCTACGATCCGGCGCGGCAAATTCTGAAAGGCGTGTCGTTTGAAGTGCCGGCCGGCAAGACGGTTGCCGTCGTCGGGCCGTCGGGCGCCGGCAAGTCGACGATTTCGCGGCTGATCTTTCGCTTCTACGAACCGCAGTCAGGCCGCATTCTCATCGACGGTCAGAATATCGCCGATGTGACGCAGGCCTCGCTGCGCGAGCAGGTCGGCATGGTTCCCCAGGACACGGTGCTCTTCAACGATACCATCGCCTACAACATCCGCTACGGCCGCTGGGACGCAACCGACGCGGAAGTGGAGGAGGCGGCGCGCCTCGCCCAGATCGACGGATTCATTCGCCTGGTGCCCGGCGGATACAAGGCTCAGGTCGGCGAGCGTGGCCTAAAACTGTCGGGCGGCGAGAAGCAGCGTGTCGCCATCGCCCGTACCATTCTCAAGGCACCGCCGATCCTGATGCTCGACGAAGCGACTTCGGCGCTCGATTCCTTCACCGAGCGCGAAATCCAGAGCGCGCTCGAACTCGTCGTCAAGGACCGCACCACCCTGGTGATCGCCCATCGCCTGTCGACCATCATCAACGCCGACGAGATTCTGGTGCTCGACGCGGGCGAGATCGTCGAACGCGGCTGCCATGAGGACCTGCTGGCGGCAGGCGGCGTCTACAACGCCCTGTGGAACCGCCAGCGCGAGGTCGACGCCGCGCAGGAAACCCTGCGCCGCGCCGAAGCCGCGGAAGGCAAATCCGTGCACGTCGCCATCACTGGCGACCTTTCCAGCCTAGTGCATGACGGAGCCGCCATCGACGACGATGGTCTGGCCGGTGAGGAAGTCGCTGTCCGGCGAGCTCAGGAAGATCAGAGTGCCAAGTAGGTCATCTGGCTGCTGATCGCGCTTGATGGCGCGAGACGCATTGATGCCGTTGATCAGCGGCTCGGCCCAGTCGGTATTGCTCTTCACATTGTCGCTCATGGTCAGGCCCGGCGCGATGCAATTGACGCCGATGCCGGCGCCACCGAGTTCGCGTGCCATCGCCCGCGTCAGCGCCACGATCGCGCCTTTCGACGTCACATAATGCAGCAGCATGGGCGTGCCTTTGTAGACCGTGCCTGAGGCGATATTGACGATCTTGCCGTATTTCTGCGCCCGCATCTGCGGCGTCGCCGCCTTGCAGCATTCGAATACGCCGCGGATGTTGACCGCCATGACCTTGTCCCATTCGTCGGACGAGATCTCCTCGAAGGGCTTAAGCGCCAGCTTGCCGAAGACGGCCGCATTGTTGACCAGGATATGCACGCCGCCGAAGGCAGCGACCGTCTTGTCGATCATCTGCTTGGCCGATGCTGCTGATGACACATCGACATTGATGCCGAGCGCCTGGCCTCCGGCGGCATTGATGGCGGCAACCGTGCCGGCCGGATCGTCGATATCGGCGACGCAGACCGAGGCGCCTTCTTTTGCCAATGCCTTGGCATAGGACGCGCCGATGCCCTGCGCCGCTCCGGTGACGATGGCGACCTTGCCGTCCAAACGAGCCATGTTCTCTCCCTCTCGATAGCTTCGGCCTGATCGTCAGATCGGCTGCTTGCGTCTGTAAGTATCAATGAGGACGTAGACGAAAATCAACCCGCCGAGCGCCAGTAAAAACAGGCCGTCCCACCACCATTGATCGTACCATTTGTTCCACACGACAAACGCTTCCGGATAGTCGAGATAACGCCTGGGGATGCCCTCGAGTTTGTTGGGCACGAACATCATCGGAAATTGTGGCGCGACCATCCACGTGACGCCGGCCAGGGTCGTCCAGACATGAAGCATGCCGAGATATTCGTTGTATCTGTAGCCCGACATGCGCGGCAGCAGCTGGTAGACGGCGGCGATAAGCACGACGGCCGCCAGCAACACAAGTACATAGCGGGGATATTGAACAACATAATATGTTTCGTGGAGATGCCGGTCGACTCCCGCATTGGCAAGAACGATGCCGGTCTTGGCCATAAAAGCGAGCAGCCCGGCCAGACCCGCAAGCCACATCAACGGCACGCTGAAGCCAATCGATCCGGCGCATATCACGACGGCCAATAAAATCGCGAATAGTGTCGGCACAGGATGCGCGAAGATAAGCAGAAAGCCCGCGATCACCAGAAGCGCATAGGAAAAGCCACGATAGCGCGAGGCTTCGCGCATCGGCAGTGCGAAACTACGCAGTCCTTCGATAAAGCCGTTCAACGCCCGCCGCTCTCCAGCCGCTTCAGCGCGCGCGCAACAGTGTCCTCGTCAACCAGCTTCTCCATCGGCGACTTGGTCTTCAGGTAGCCGCGCTTGATATAGAATTCCTCCTGGTCGAGCAGCGAGGCGGGGATGATCTTGCCGTCGGGATTGACCTCGGACCATTCGGTCTCGGCGAAGATCGCCCGGTTTTTCACCGGCGCGTACTTCAAAAAGAAATCGATGATCTCGTCGCGGTTGGCGCCGTGGCGCGCGCCTTCGAGGAAATAGCGTCCGCCTTTGATGTAAGCCATAGTGAACCGCTCGAGCAGGTCCCGGTTCTTCTCCGCCCAATCGACATTGTAGATGAGGCCGCTCACTTCCATGGTCGGCTTGACGACGTCTTCGAGGCTGACGAGCGAGGTCGCGCCATCGCGCAGGGCGCCCGTATCGAAT
>JAQGJO010000476.1 GCA_028290595.1 Hyphomicrobiales bacterium
GGACAGCATCAGCAGACACAGCATGGGCAGCAGCGAAAGGCGCATCGATTGACGAAACCTGTTGAACCCCAGCCGACGCCAACCTGCATCAGCTCACGGCCGGACTGTGGCCGGACAATGTTGGCATTTCGTTAAGCATCGCAAGAAAGCGAAAAAAGGGCAGAATCGCCACCAGGAGTGGGACAAGACTGCCTTTGGTCGCAGGCCCTATTGCGGAAGCGTTGCATTATCGATTGCCATGACAGTCCAGGATGATCGCCGGTCTGTCGCCGATGGTGGTCGTTCGTTCGGCTGCTTGAACATTGCATGTTTCAACAACCGTGAATTGGCCTGCAGACTAGTTCAACGCCGCCTGCGCCGGCGCCATCAACGGCAACAGGATCCTCGCCATATCCTCCACAGGAATTCTGCTCGCCCGAACGGCGACATTGATGGAGGCGACGACTTCGCCAGCGCTATTGCGGATCGGGACGGCGATGGTTCTGAGGCCCAGTTCGACCTCCTCGTCCACGATCGAATAGCCATTGTTGCGGACGGCTGTGAGCTCGGGCTCCAGAGCTTCGCGCGTGAACAGAGATCTGGCCGTGCGCGCTTCAAGCCGGGCCTTTTTCCAGTAGTCTTCCAGTTTCGCTGCTGATGCGTGGGCGAGCAAGACTCTGCCCAATGCGGTGCTGTAGGCCGGCAGGCGGCTGCCGACGCTCAGGCTGGTGAATACGACGCGAGGCGGCGCCGCCTGAGCGATGCACACCACATCCGTATCATCGAGGATGGCGGCCATGGATGGGTCGCCCGCTTCTCTGGCAATGCGATCAACAGACGGCTGCAACAGCTTCGAAAGCGGCGTTGCTGCAAGATAAGCGTGGCCCAGGCGCATGACGCGCGGCGTCAAAGAAAAGAACTTTCCGTCGAACTCGGCATAACCAAGATGGACGAGGCTGAGCAAGTAACGGCGGGCCGCAGCGCGGGTCAGGCCCGTTAAACTGGCGGCATCGCTGATCGACATGCGTCGACGCGTTTCATTGAACAGTTCGATGATGGCCAAGCCCTTTCCCAAGCCTGCGACAAGGTCGCGCGCCGGCAGCTTGAAGGGCAAATCGTTCGACATGGGCGCATATCGCACAAATATTTCAGTCCTGACTAGTCCCTGAAGGCGGCTGTCGCACGCATCACCTTGACAAACCCGAAACGGGCATCAATTATGTGCGATATAAAAACAAAGGGCGATAATCGCACAATTTGGGAGGACGAGATATGGCACCTGCATCAGTTGATCGATCAGACAATCGTTTTTCGACGCGCTTCACCGGAAATCCCAAGGGCAAGAGCGTGACAAGCGAAGGAGAGCTCCAACGCATATGCGGAGCTTCCTGGGTCCCGACGACTCGCGCGACCGCAGTGCTGCAGCCGCCCCTGCCCGCTGAACGATGCTGGAATGACCAAAGACTTTCGAGGTTTCGGCGACGGTGACGCCGTTCTGATTCACGAACCGCACAAACTCAAAGAGAAGTATCAATGGGCACCTACGTCACCGACATTCACGGAGAGGAATTTACGCTTGGGCAGAAGCGCCGCCCGCGGCTGCCTCTTGGCAAGATCACCGAATGCGCGCGCGATGTGCCCATCATGCACGACGTCGATGTGCTGGTCGTAGGTGGCGGCCCGGCCGGCACCACCGCAGCCATATCTGCTGCGCGCCTCGGGGCGCGGGTCATGCTGGCGGAGCGCTACACCCATCTCGGTGGCCTATCCACGGGCGGGCTGGTGATCTGGATCGACCGCATGACTGATTGGGACGGCAAGCTGGTGATCCAGGGTTTGGGCCAGGAACTTCTCGATCGGCTGCCTGCGGACGCCAAGTACGGTCCTGCACCGTCGTCGTGGGGATCGCGAGAGATTGACGCTGTCGCGCGCTGGAAGCCGCGCTTTTCCGCGCACCACGACACCGTGACCTGGGCCCCGATGATAGACCCGGAGCAGCTGAAAGCGGTATCGCTCGCTGCCGCTCGCGAGGCCGGAGTCAATCTGTTGTTCCACGTCTGGGCGTCCAGCGCCATCATCGAGGAAGGACGGCTGCGCGGCGTAGTGTTTGAAAGCAAGGCGGGTCGCTTTGCCGTCACCGCACGTGTCGTGATCGATACAACGGGCGACGGCGACATCTTCGCCAGCGCTGGCGAGGTGGCAGCCAACGACGTCGAGGCATCGTCGATCCAGCAATGCATCAATACATCCTGGCTGTGGGCGGGAGTGGATTGCAGCCGCTGGCTCAGCTTTCGTTCTTCGCATGAATATGAAGCCTTCGCCGCCGAAGCACGACGTCAACTCGGCCTGTTCGAGTGGCCGATAGCATCCTGGCGCAACGATATCGTGGTGTTCATGGGGCCACGCTGGGCCGGATATAACGGCCTGGATCCGCACGATCTGACAGATGTGGAGTTGCGGTCTCGCGATAAAATGGCCGAGCTGCTTGTCTATTACCGCGCCCACGCGCCAGGCTTCGAGAACGCTTGGGTGATGCTGACTGCTTCTCAGGTCGGAGTTCGGCTGACCCGGCGGCTACTGGGCGCGCAGATCCTGACACGCGACGCCTGGTCGACAGGGCACATTCACGATAGCGAAATCGGCGACAGCCCGAGCCTGGCACCAAAGTGGGACAGCGTCTCGGTTCCTTTCGGCAGCTTGCTTCCCCGACAGACGCCCGGCCTGATTGTGGCCGGAAGGCATCTGTCTTGCGACGCGTCCTCGCAGACGTTCATGCGCGAGATTCCGCAGTGCTGGATGACCGGGCATGCTGCCGGCGCCGCCGCGGCGCTCGCAGCCGATGGCGGCTTCAGTCCGCAAGACGTGCCCATCAAATCCCTCCAGGACGCGCTTCTCAAGCAGGGCGCGTACGTCCGCAGTAACCGCAAGACGACGGACGTTCAGCGGGTGTCGTCGGAGGTGTTCTAGCCGAAGTCGCCATTTTCAGAACTAAAAATAAAATCGAGGAAACGACATGCAAACGAAATACACTGTGTCCGAGATCGTGGAGCGGCCGGGCCTCAGCGGCCCCGTCTTGAAAATCATTGCGTTGTGCTTCCTGCTTCTGGTGTGCGATTCCTACGACGTCGCCGCATTATCGTTCGCGGCGCCGGCGCTGATCAAGTTGTGGGCCATCTCGCCGCAATCGATGGGACTGGTGTTTAGCGTCGGCCTGTTCGGTCTGCTGGTCGGATCCATCCTGTTCGGCCGCATGGGCGACAGCATCGGCCGCAAGAGATCGATTGTCGTCGGCGCCCTCGCCTTCGGCGTCCTGACATTGGCGACCGGTTTTGCAACCAGCTACAATCAGTTGGTCGTCCTGCGATTCCTCGCCGCGCTGGGCCTTGGCGGCGCTATCCCCAACGCTGTCGCGCTGGTGACGGAGTTCTCGCCAAAGGCGCTTCGCATCACATCGGTCGGCATCATTTTTGCCGGATATTCCGTCGGCGGCATTTGCGCTGGATTCTCAGCCGCTGTGCTGATCGGAGGCTTTGGCTGGTCGACCATGTTCTTCGTCGGGGGCGGTATCTCATTGATCGCCGCCCTGGCAATCCAGGTCGCTTTGCCGGAATCGCTGCTTTACCTCACGATGACCGCCTCAAGACAGTCCGAGGCCGCACAGGTTGCGGCTATCCTGCGACCGGATCTGTTGCGCGCGCCCGATCTGCTTATCGTTCGCGAAACAGCGGATGCTGCTGAAGCCGGACGACTGAAGGATCTGTTCGTTGGCCCGCTGCGAATTGCAACGCCGCTTCTCTGGTTGATCTACATCGCCAGTTCGATGACAGTTTTCTTTCTATCAAGCTGGATGCCCGTGGCTGTCGAGTCGGTGGGATTTTCGCGCAGCACGGCGGCGATCGCCACTGCCCTGCTCTTCACGGGCAGTGCCGTCGGCGGCGTGGTCGGCGGACGTTTTTCGGATCGGTTTGGGATTTCTGCGGTCATCGTGCTTGAAATAATTGCGATCCCCGTCGTGGCCGCGCTTGGTGCATTGGGCGGCATTCCCGAACTCCTGTTGCCAATGTGCTTCCTCGCAGGATGCTTCGCGTTTGGTGCACAGACCTGTCTGCATGGCATAGCAGGCTCGTTCTACCCGACCTCAGTGCGTGCAAACGGCGTAGGCTGGGCGATCGGCATCGCGAAGATCGGCTCGATCGCCGGGCCATTTATTGGTGGTCTCCTGCTGCCAAGCCTGAGTGGCCAGGGGCTGTTCCTCGCCGCGACAACTCCTTTGATTGTCGTTGTTTGCCTGTCACTGATTTTGCGAACAGCGCTCTCACACGAACGTCCGGCGACCGAGCACTTTGCGGCGGGCCACCTGTAATGACCGGTCGTCGGTTAAGGAGCCGTGGTTTGGACTGGACGCTGAAGGTCACGCGGCCGCCACACCGATGAGACGCCGCGACGAAAGCCGATGGCAGGCGTCAAAGCCTGCGTCGGCCAGTGAACGCAAGTGGCGGTGGGCGCTTTCATGGCAGGCGCCTCCGCGGATCCAAAATCATTAGGGAGCGTGCCCATGCTGTTCGGCAAGACCGTCCTGATTACGGGAATATCATCTGGCATCGGTGCGCGCACCGCCGAGCTTGCCTCACATCTCGGCGCAGATGTCGTGGGTATCGATCTCAAGCCTCCGGCCCTGCCCATAGCGTCGTTCATTCAGGCGGACATTTCATATCCTGCCGCGATCGATGAGCTTGTGGCCCGGCTGCCGAAGCGCATCGATGCACTGTGCAATGTGGCTGGCGTCTCCGGAGCGCCGGGCGCCATCAAGACACTCGCGATCAATTTCTATGGTCTGCGAGCCCTGTCGGAAGCGGTCGCGCCCCGTATCCGTGACGGCGGCTGCGTCATAAATGTCGCCTCGATCGCAGGCTCTGGCTGGCGCCAAAATCTTGAGAGAGCCAAGGGCTTGGTCGATGTACAAGGTTTTCCGGACGTCGCCGCGGTTGTAGCCGCATTCGGCGTCCAGGACGCGGAAAGCTACCCGGTCTCGAAGGAAGCGCTATTGTTGTGGACGTTCCGCGCCGCCCACCAGGAGACGTTTAAGGGTCGCGGCATTCGCGTCAACGCGGTGAGTCCTGGTCCAGTCGAAACCCCGATCCTGCAGGAGTTTCGTGCCGTTCTGGGCAATGAGCGAGTCGACAGCGATGTCTCGCGGGTCGGCCGCGCGGGAACCGCCCCGGATATCGCGCCGGCGATTGCATTTCTTTGTTCCGATGGAGCGAGGTGGATCAACGGAGCAAATCTGCCGGTCGATGGAGGGCTTGAGGCCTCAATCAATGCCGAAATCCTCGTATTCTAAACATGGGAGTCAGCCTGTCAGAGACGCTCGCACAAGAGCGTGCGATCCGATGCGGGGTCGGCCGCGGCGCGAACGGTGGCAACCGCGGCGGATGTACGATGACGAGTAGCCACGGCGTGTCGTACCAACACGGCCGTTTTTCCCCCGCCTACCCGTTCAAGAACATCCGATAAACCGGATTGCTGGTTTCGTCCTCATAGGGATAGCCCAGCGCCGTCAGCCGCTCCGCGAGCTTCGGCCGGTCGGCGGACGGCACCTCGATGCCGACCAGGACGCGGCCGTAATCGGCGCCGTGGTTGCGGTAGTGAAACAGGGTGATGTTCCAGTCCGCCCCCATCTGGTCTAGGAACTTCAGCAGCGCGCCCGGGCGCTCGGGAAATTCGAAGCGCAGGATCACTTCGTCGCGCAAAGCCGGCGGAGCGCGGCCGCCGACCATGTAGCGGATGTGCAGCTTTGCGGTTTCGTCGGCGCTGACGTCCAGCACCTTGTAGCCGAGCTGCTTTAATTGGCCGATCAGCTCGCCCTTCTCGTGGGTGGCGTCGCTCAGCTTCAGGCCGACGAAGACGTTGGCGTCCTTCGCGTCGGCATAGCGATAGTTGAACTCGGTGATGGTGTGGTTGCCGATGGTCTGGATGAAGCGGCGATAGCTGCCGGGCTGTTCGGGGATGGTGACGCCGAGCAGGATCTCGCGGGCCTCGCCGACCTCCGCGCGTTCGGCAACGTGGCGCAGCCGGTCGAAATTCATGTTGGCGCCGCTGTTGATGGCGATCAGCGCGCCGGTGCGATGGGGATTGGCCGCCGCGTAGCTCTTGAGGCCGGCCAGCGCCAGCGCGCCGGCGGGCTCGGCGAGCACGCGCATGTCCTCGAACACGTCCTTGATGGCCGCGCACATCTCGTCGGTGTCGGCGACGATGACGTCGTCGAGCAGTTCGCGACAAAGGCGAAACGTCTCGACGCCGGCCTGGCGCACCGCCACGCCATCGGCGAACAGGCCGACGCGGTCGAGCACCACGCGCTCGCCCGCCGCAATCGCCGCCTTCATCGAGGCCGCATCGACCGGCTCCACGCCGATCACCTTGGTCTGCGGCCGCAGAAATTTGATGAACGACGCCACGCCCGCGGCCAACCCGCCGCCGCCGATCGGCACGAACACCGCCTCGATCGGATCGGGATGCTGCTGCAGGATCTCCATGCCGACGGTGCCCTGCCCGGCGATCACGTCGGGATCGTCATAGGGATGCACGAAGGTCAAGCCGCCTTCCTGCTCCAGTTGCCGCGCGTGGGCGGCGGCCTCATCAAAGGTGTCGCCGAACAGGACGGCATTGCCGCCCCAGTAGCGAACGGCGTCGATCTTGATCGACGGCGTCGTCACCGGCATCACGATGGTAGCCTTGATGCCCAGCCGCTGCGCCGACAGCGCCACGCCCTGGGCATGGTTGCCGGCCGAAGCACAGATCACGCCGGCCGCGCGCTGCGCTGCGGAGAGCTGCGAGATCTTGTTATAGGCGCCTCGAATTTTGAACGAGAACACCGGCTGCAGGTCTTCCCGCTTGAGCAGCACCGGACGGCCCAGCCGGGCGGTCAGCCGAACCATCGGGTCGAGCGGCGTTTGCACCGCGACGTCATAGACCCGGGTGTCGAGAATTTTGCGAACGTAGTCGGTCACGGTAGATCCTTAAACGGGAGCGTCGCCGGGCAGCGACAACCACCGGCGGC
>JAQGJO010000510.1 GCA_028290595.1 Hyphomicrobiales bacterium
CCCATCATGGTCTGATATTGCGCGCCGAGCTTGACGCCCGGCGTGTCCATGTCGACCAGGAAGCATGAGATGCCGCCGCGCGAGCCCTTGGCGCGATCGGTCGCCACCATCAATTGCATGAAGTCGGCTTTGCCGGCGCCGGTAATGAAGCGCTTGGTGCCGTTGATGATGTAGTGATCGCCGTCGCGCACGGCGGTGGTGCGCATCGAAGCCGGATCGGAGCCGGCATCAGGCTCGGTCTGCGCGAAGCAGGCGCGCTTTTCGCCGCGCAGCACCGGCAGCAGATATCTCTCCTTCATCTCGCCTTCGAGATCGTAGAGGATGGCGCGCACGGTCGGCCCGGTAATGCCGTGGCCGCGTGCCGGCAGGGCGATGGTGCGGGCGAATTCCTCCCAGACGACGACGCTCGCCATCAGGCCCATGCCGAGGCCGCCGTATTCTTCCGGCACGTCCATGAACCAGATGCCAATTTCCTTGGCGCGCTTTTCGAATTTCTCCCGCCATTCCGGCTTCAGCTCTTCGCCGTCACAGGTTTCGCGTTCGACGGGAATCATGTCCTCGTCGACGAAGCGGCGGAGCTGATCGCGGAACAGGCGCAATTCTTCCGGTAGCGAAAAATCCAAAGCCCGTTCCCCCTCTTGTGTTTTCTTACTTCGCGCAGCTTCTATTTCGCGCTCGCCATTTCCTGCGCCAGCTTGTTCAGTTCGGAATTGAGGCTGAGCCGGACTAGGTCATTCAGCGCAGGGTCGCGGATGACGCCCTCGGGATCCTTGCCTTCCTGCACCAACTGGATCTGCTGCTTGAGCATGTTGCGGAACATGACGATGCCGCGGTCGCCCATACCGATCAGTTCCGTGGTCCGGTCGAACACACGGCCCTGCGTCTCCCAGGCCATCTGGTCCTGATAGACGAAATGGTCGAGGCGGTAGTCGCCATTGGGCTGCAGCGGATCCGGCAGCCAGGACACCGGAATGTCCTCGTCCTTCTGGTCGACCTTGCTGCCATCCACATTGGCCTGAAACTCGACCCAGTAGATGGCGAGGTTTTCATCATCGACCGGCACGCGGAAATGCATGGTCAGCTTGGGGCCCTGCGGCGCGACAAGAATGTTGGGAAAGATCGCCGGATGCCCGGATTCCTTTTGCGGCTGGTCGCCGCCATAGGTCCGCACTTTGCGGATGCCGCTCCAGGCCGGCTCGCGGCAAAGCTCGAATTCATAGGATTCGATCGGCCGGCTGAAATAGGCAAGGTCCGCCGCCCACGGCTTGCGGTCTTCCGGCGGCCGGTCCTTCAGCGCGCGTTCGAACAGCCGCGCGTGCAGCCAGTAGGTATGCGTCGGATCAAGCGAGTTTTCCTGCGCCTGCAACCAATTGCATCGGTGCGGCGGCAGCACGACGATGCTGCGGATGCCGTCGTCGCGCACCAGCATTTCCCAGCGCGGCAGCAGCGGCGCGGGTAGCGGCCCGAGATAGGCGAAGATGAGCCCGGCAAGCTGCTGCACCGGATAGGAGGTCTGGCAGGCCTGTTTCATCAGCGGGCTGTTGGCGCGCTCGTAGGGCTGCTCGATGCATTCGCCATCGACGTTGAATTTCCAGCCGTGATAGGCGCAGCGCAAGCCATCGTCCTCGACGAAGCCGAAATAGAGCGAGGCATGCCGGTGTGGACAATGTTCGGGAATGAGGCCGAGGCGGCCTTTGCCGTCGCGGAACAATACGAGATCCTCGCCGAGGATGCGCACGCGCTTGACCGGCTTCTCGTCGGTGATTTCCTTCGCCACGGCGACGGGCATCCAGTAGCGCCGCATCAACTCGCCGCAAGGCGTGCCTTTACCCACCTGCGTGAGAAGAAGGTTGTCTTCTGCCGACAGCATTGGTTCCTCCAGTTTTTCATTTTTGGCGCGGACAGAATTCGAGTCTGTCCACGCATTGTCACAGACGGTAGGCCCGCGCGGTTCGAGCGTCTATATCGGCCGAAACTGTCGTAAATTCCGCTCTATTCCGTACCGGTATTGCGGAAACCGGCGATGCCGCGTTCGACTTCAGTCACATGATGCAGGGCGAAATCCTGCGGGCCGGCGATGCCGCAGGCGTGCGCGATCGTTTCGACCTCATCGATCATGCGCTCGACATAATGTTTGACGCGCACCGATTTGTCGGAGGGATCAAGGCCCGCGATCAGCCGCGGATTGACGGATGTGACGCCGGTCGGGCAGTTGCCGGTGCCGCATTTCATTGCCTGGATGCAGCCGATCGAAAACATGAAGCCGCGCGCGCTGACGACGAAGTCGGCGCCCATGCACAGCGCCCAGGCGACTTTGTCCGGCGTCACCAGTTTGCCGGCGCTGACGATGCGGATGCGATCCTTAAGGCCATGCCTTGCGCGCGCATCGACCACATAGGGCAGGGCGAGCGTGATCGGCATGCCGACGTGGTCGGCAAGTGCTGCCGGCGCCGCGCCCGTGCCGCCCTCGCCGCCATCGACATGCAGATAGTCAGGACATCCTTCGGGATTGCGGACGCAATCGGCAAACCATTCGTCGAGAAAGGCCGGATCGCCGACGACGAATTTGGCGCCGACCGGGCGGCCGGTGACCTCGCGCACTCTCTTGATGAAATCGCCGAGCTGGCGCACGTCGCCAATGTCCTTGTGCCGGTTCGGGCTGACGGAATCCTGGCCGACCGGAATGCCGCGAATGAGCGCGATTTCTTCGGTGACTTTGACGCCCGGCAGCAGGCCGCCCTTGCCGGGCTTGGCGCCCTGAGCGAGTTTCACCTCGAACATGCGAATGTTTTCGTGCGCCGCGATGGCGCGCAACTTGTCGTCCGACAGATTGCCGGCAGCATCGCGCACGCCGTATTTGGCCGTGCCGATCTGCATGATGATGTCGCCGCCGCCTTCCATATGATAAGGCGACAGGCCGCCTTCGCCGGTGCCCATCCAGACGCCGGCCATCTTGGTGCCGCGCGACAGGGCGCTGACGGCGGCATGGCTGAGCGCGCCGAAGCTCATGCCGCTGAGGTTGAAGAAGCTCTTCGCCAGATACGGCTTGGCGCAGGCGCCCGGCCCCTCGGCGATGCCGATCTGCTTGCCGGGAAACGAGCGCCGGTCTTCCTCGAGCAGCGGAAAGGCGGCGTTGCGGAAGGCGAAGCTCGGCGTCGCCGAACTGCCGAAGCTGATCAGGTTGGGCACGCCTTTGGCCGAACGGTAGATCCACGAGCGCTCGAGACGGTTGAAAGGTCGTTCAGCCCAGTCCGGCAGATATTGGTACTGCCGCATATATTCGCCCCAGGTCTCGGCGAAATAGCGGACGTGGCCGACGACCGGGAAATTGCGCAGGATCGTGTGCTGGGTCTGGCGGACGTCATGGATGTAGATGCCGGCGATGATGCAGACGAGAATGAACAGCAAGGCTATCCAAAACATGCAGAGCTCCAGAGATCAGTTCGGGAATCCGGCGAATTGGATAGTCCGGACAGGAGGGAAGCGGCCGGCGAATATAGACCGGCGGAGTCTTAAATCGAGGGACGTAATAGAGGTCGCAATGGCATGGCTGGGTTCTGCCCCCCGAATGCGTCATTCCGATGAAACTTTCCCGCCGCCCGAAATTTCCTTTGTATCCACGGATTTGGGCTCAAGCACGGTCTTCACCCGGTCGCGCACTTCCTTGGGCGCGCCGATCAGATCGTCGATCAACCGCGCCATGGCCTCGCCCGACATCGGCCGGATTTCGGCATTCTGCTTGGCGGCGTCGGCGATGAATTCGGGGTCTTTGACGGTAGCCTCGAACGCCTGGCGCAAGGCTGCGACCCGCTCGG
>JAQGJO010000523.1 GCA_028290595.1 Hyphomicrobiales bacterium
CGGGATGGGTTGAGCGAAGCGAGAACCCAACACCTCGCGCTTGCTCGGTCGAAAGAGGTTTTCGGCGCTATGCGCCTGCGCTCTTCGGCACCGGCGTATTGAGCAGCTGTTGCTCCCACAGATACGCAATGCCGCTGCCGCCTGCATGCTGCGTCATCACTTCCGTTAGCTTGGCGGCACTCTCAGCCCGCGCCCAGTCGCGCTGCCATTCGGCGGCCACTGCCAGCCAGGTCATCATGTTGGCGCCGGCCGCGATCATGCGCTGGATGGCGACCTGATGGGCCTCGACCGAAACGGCGCCCGAGGCATCGGTGACGACCGTTACGTCCCAGCCCTCGCCGAGGGCCTGGATCGTCGGCATCGCGACGCAGATCTCAGTCCACAGGCCCGCGATGATCAATTGCTTGCGGCCCGTTGCCTTGACGGCGTCCACCGCCTTCGGGTCTTCCCAGGTGTTGATGAAGGTCCGGTCGATCACCTCCTGGCCGGGGAACACGTCGGTGATCTGAGGGAATAAGAGACCGCCACGCTCGGCGAGCACCGAGGTCAGGATGGTGGGAACGCCGAACGCCTTGGCGGCCTTCGCCAGGCCCGCCGTATTGTTGATCACCATCTGCGGTTCATGGCTGTTCACGTTGGCGAGCTGGTAGGGCTGGTGGTCGATCAGAATGAGGACCGAGTCTTCGGGACGAAGGAGCGACGCAAGGCCATTACGAAAGGTCATGAATATATCCTCTGGTGCCGTTGTGAGTGAGATTGGTCTTCTTGATGGGACATGCGCCAACGGCGGCGCTGTCTCGAGGGGGTATTGCCGTTCTTGGGCTTGATGAGGTAGTGCCCTTCCGTGGCAAGCTGTGTTGCGGAATGGGGAACGCCGAATTGGATATCGAAGCGCTCAGGACATTCGTGGAAGTTGCCGATGCCGGGGGCGTTTCGCCCGCTGCGCGTCGGCTCAGCGTCTCCAAGTCGATCGTCAGTCGGCAGCTTGCTCGCATTGAAGCGGAACTTGGCGTGCAGCTTCTCGCACGAACCACGCGCGGCGCTGCGCTCACCGAAGCGGGAGTCGCGTTTCGCGACCATGCAGCGCGAGCTTGCGCCGAGATCGACGCGGCCAGGGAATTGCTCCTGCCTGATGGTGAGCTTTGCGGCCGCTTGCGCATTGCCGTGCCGCTGACTTTCGGCCCAACGCACTTAGCTCCCGTGCTTGCGGACATGGCGCGACGGCACCCGCAGCTCCACATCCATAGCGTCTACAGTGATCGCTTCGTTGATCTCATCGCAGAAGGTTTCGATTGCGCCATCCGGGTTGGCTATCTTCCGGACTCCAACCTGATCGCGCGACACGTCGGGCCAATCTATGGAAAACTGGTCGCCAGCCCGGACTATATCGCAGCGCATGGTTCCCCCGAGACGCCGGACGACCTCGTTGCGCATCAGGCTCTCATGCAGGGCACAGAAGCCTGGCAATTCATGGATGGCGACAAGACAATCACGGTGCGCCCGCAAGGGCGCTTCAAAGCCGATAACGGCACGGCTCTCCGCGCCGCAGCATTGGCAGGACTGGGCATCGCCTGGCTCCCCGATGGCATCACCCATGACGATGTCGCCTCTGGCGCGCTAGTTCCGGTCATGACACGTTATCCGCCGCCACAGGCAGGCGTTTATGTGGTCCGCCCGCCAAGTCAGCATCCCGCACGGAAAGTGCGGGTTCTTACCGAAATGCTGATCGCGTGTTTTGAAAAGGCCCCGCGCCCTGCGGGTGTCGGTCACTAACGCACGAACCAAACGGATGGTGCGCAGGGACCGGGCGAGGCTTAAGTCGCGCGAGGCTTAAATCTCGATTTCGGTGCCGAACTCGACGACCTGCTTGGTCGGCACGCCGAAGAACGCTGCGGAGCGTTCGGCGTTACGTTGCAGGAACGCGAATACGGTTTCGCGCCACACCGCCATCCCGGCGACCTTGTCGCTGGGAATGATGGTCTCCCGGCCGATGTAATAGGTGATCTCGGCGAGGTCGATGCCGGGCAGCTTGCCCTGTTCGGAGGCCAGACCGAGCCCGTCCGAAATCGTTGGATACTGCATGAAGCCGTAATGCAGGATGACGCGCGTGATCCCTTCGATCACTTCTATGACCTCGGCGCGATCGGCATCCGGGACACGCGGCACTTCGGAGATCAGCACAGTCACCAGAATGACGCGCTCATGTAGGACGTGGTTGTGCTTGACGAATTGCGTCAGTGCCAGCGGCACGCCATTCGGCATGGATGCCAGGAACACCGCGGTGCCATTGAGGCGCGCATGGCAGCGACTGACGGCCGTCTCGATCAGGTCCTCTTCGGGTTGACGCAGTTTGGCGCGGGCGCTTTCAACGAGTTTGACGCCGCTGCGCCATGTCAGCATCAGGAACGCCACAGCAGCCGCCAAGAACAGCGGAAACCAGCCGCCTTCGAACAGCTTCGTGGAATTGGCGGCGAAGAAGATGCAATCGATGATGAAGAAGAAGCCATTCACCGACACGACGAGAAGCGGCGGATATCCCCATTGCAGCGCGACCAATGCCGCGAGCAGCGTGGTGATCGCCATCAACAGCGATACGGCGATGCCATAGGCGCCTGCCAGCGCGTCCGATGTGCCGAAGCTGAGCACGGCGGCCAACGTCGCCGCCGCCAGCAGCCAGTTCACCAGCGGCACATAGATCTGGCCCATGGCGTGGCT
>JAQGJO010000019.1 GCA_028290595.1 Hyphomicrobiales bacterium
CAGGCCGAGATCGCCGGCGACAAGGTCAAGATCGGCGTCATGACCGACCTGTCCGGCATTTATGAATCGGGCGCCGGCAACGGCTCGGTCGAAGCGGTGAAAATGGCGGTCGAGGAATTCGGCGGCAAGGTCAACGGCAAGACGATCGAGGTCATTGCCGGCGACCATCAGAACAAGCCGGATGTCGGCGTTTCGCTCGCCAATCGCTGGTACGACGTGGACAAGGTCGACGTCATCACCGAACTGGTGAATTCCGCCGTCGCCTTTGCGGTGCTCGACGTTACCAAGCAGAAGAACAAGATGGTGATGCTGACCGGCGCGGGCTCCGCCGATTTCACCGGCAAGGCCTGCGCGCCCAACAACAGCGTGCATTGGGTCTACGACACCTATCAGCTCAGTGCCTCGATCGCTGCCGCCGTGCCGCAGCTCGGCAAGAAATGGTTTTTCATCAGCGCCGACTATGCCTTCGGCGCGGCGCTGGAAGCAGGTCTCCGCCCGGCGCTGACCAAAGTCGGCGTTGACATCGTCGGCGCGGTCAAACATCCGCTCGGCAACACGGATTTCTCATCCTTCGTGCTGCAGGCGCAAGGCTCCGGCGCCGATGTCATCGCGCTGAACAACGGCGGCGACGACACGGTCGGCGCGCTCAAATCGGCCCGCGAATTCGGCCTCAAGGCCAAGATCGTCGGCTTCGGCCTCGACAGCCCGCTGGCGGTCCGGGCGATGGGGCTGGAGGTCGGCCAGGGCGCCTATAACGTCACCGCCTGGGTCAACCGGGACGATGCCGAGACCAAGGCCTGGATCGCCAAGTTCATGGAACGCCGGAAGGTCTTCCCCGGCTCGTTCCAGGTCGGCACCTATTCGGCGGCGCGCAGCTATCTCAAGGCGGTGGAGGCTGCCAATTCCACCGATCCGAAACTGGTGATCGCCAAAATGCGCGAGCTGCCGGTGCGCGACGTGTTCACCGACGACGGTTTCCTGCGCGCCGACGGGCGCATGGTCCACAGCGTGGCGCTGACGCAGATCAAGACCCCGGCCGAGTCGAAAAGCGAGTGGGATATGACGAAAGTCGTCGGCAAGCTCGCGGGCCCCGACGTGTTCCGCCCGATCGACCAGGGTGGCTGCGCGCTCAAATAAGCCGGCGGCGTCCTGAAGTAAGGTCGCGCTTAAGTAACAATCTGGTGATCGGTCGGAAAACGATGAAAGCCATGCTTCTGTTGCCGTCTCTCTGATATTCGCGCAACAGTTCATCAACTTTAGGGGTCCACTCTCTCCGGCATGTGGTGTTCCAGCCTGTCCGGCAAGAGATTCCCGTGTTGAACGGCGACCAGATCGTGACCTTGAGCCTCGTGGCGGCCGCGGGCTTTGCCTTCGTGGGCTTGGCCTTCATGGCAGGCTTGGCCTTGATGGCCGGCTGGTGGCTTCGCGGCCGAAAAGCCGTCAAACCGCCGGCCGGAGCGGGCCGAAGCGAAGCGGAATTCGAAACCCTTCAGGACGAAATCTGGAAATTGAAGGAGGCTGCGGCGGCACGGCACAAGGCCGAGGCCGCCAACGAGGCCAAATCGCGCTTCCTGGCCACAGTCAGCCATGAAATCCGTACGCCCTTGAACGGCATTCTCGGCATGGCGGACCTGCTCCGCCACGGCCCGCTGGCCGCCGAACAGCGCTCCTATGTTGATGCGATCCAGAGCTCCGGCACGGCGCTGGCCAATCTCATCGAGGAAATTCTCGACTTTTCACGCATCGAAGCCGGCCGGCTCGAACTGGTGGCGGAACCGTTCGAGATCGTGCCGCTGGTCGAGGGTGTCGCCGAACTGCTGGCGCCCCGCGCCCAGGACAAGGGCATCGGCATCGCCACGACCGTCGCCGAAGACGTGCCGCGCAGGCTCATCGGTGATGCGGCGCGGCTGCGCCAGGTGCTCATCAATCTTGCCGGCAATGCGGTGAAGTTCACCGAGACGGGCGGCGTCGGCATTCGTGTGTCGCACATCTCGGGTAATCGCATCGGATTCTCAGTAGCCGACACCGGGCCTGGCATCGCCGCCGATCAGCAGACAATCGTGTTCGAGGATTTCGAGCAGGGCGACGGGTCGACGACGCGGCGTCATGGCGGCTCCGGGCTTGGCCTCGCCATTTCGCGCCGGATCATCGACCATATGGGCGGCGATCTGCGCCTGCAGAGCACCAGCAGCGAAGGCTCGGTCTTCGCCTTCGAGATAGACATGGCGGAAGCGCCGTCGGACGAGACGCAAGAGGTCGGACCCCAGGCCCCACCGCCGCTGTGGGGCCGGCGTGTCCTTGTCGTCGGACATTCGCCATTCGAAACCAGCTATCTCGGCGAACGGCTGGCAGCAGCCGGCGCCGACACCACCCGGGCGGAGACCGTCGAGGAGGCGCTGGCCCGTCTGGCGCAGATTCCGGCGCCGGATGTGGCGATCGTCGATTGTGCGCTGGGCGAGGACGCCGCGCGCGAGATCGCGGCAGCGGCGCGCAAAGCGGGCGTGTCGCGCAATCTGGTTTTGTTTTCGCCGTTCGAACGCCGGACGCTCGGCCAGAGCACGCTGGCTGGTTTCGACGGCTGGCTGGTCAAGCCGGTGCGGTCCGCCTCGCTGATCGCGCGGCTCAGCGGCACTGCCACCGCTAGCATACCGATGATCGCAACGGCGGCTGCCGCCGGCCAGGTCGCGCAGAATCTCAGCGTGCTTCTCGTCGAGGACAATGAAATTAACGCGCTCGTCGCGCGCAAACATCTGGAGCGGATCGGCGCCAAAGTCACTCGCGCCAGCGACGGCATCGAGGCCGTCGATATCGCCAGCCGCGCCTTGCGTGGCGACCGGGCGCCGTTCGACGTCATCCTGATGGACGTGCGCATGCCGGGCCTCGACGGCACCGATGCGGCGCGCTGGATCAGGCGGCTTGAGCGCGAGCATGGCGCCAAGCCGATGCGGATGGTGGCTTTGACCGCCAACGCCTTCGAGGAAGACAAGCGCGCCTGCCTGGAAGCCGGAATCGACGAGTTTCTGACCAAACCGGTCGATCCCGAGCGATTGGCGGCTGCGATCGTGCCGCAGCAAAAAGTCGCCTGACCTCGCTGATTGGGTCGAAATCCGCGGCAAATGGGCCGCGTTACAAAAGCGACGCCGCTTCGTCATATTTTCTTCCCAGCCGGATGGCTTGTGTTCCTGTACATGCCAACCGATTCGAGGGGATAGGCGAGATGTGGACGATCCGCGGAGGCGAAGCGGCCAACGGTCTTGCAGGAAACGGTCTTGCAGGAAACACGGGGACCGGTTTTGCGGGCCTCATGGCGGCGATCGGCAA
>JAQGJO010000586.1 GCA_028290595.1 Hyphomicrobiales bacterium
CCGGTGGCGGCTTCGGCTCACGCAACGATCCCTACCCCGAGCAGGTCTGCATCCTCTGGGCCGCCAAGCTCATCGGCCGGCCGGTGAAATGGACCAATGACCGGACGGAATCGCAGCTCACCGACTACCAGGGCCGCGATATCCAGTCGCGCACCAGGCTCGGCTTCGACAAGGACGGCCGCATCGTAGCACTCGCGGTCGATGTCCTCGGCAATGTCGGAGCGCAGACGATTTCCTTCGTGCAATTGCACAATACCTGGCGGGTCGCGCCCTCGTGCTACCGGGTGCCGATGGCGGCACTGCGCCTGCGCGGCGTCGTCACCAACACCGTGCCCACCGGCCCGTTTCGTGGCGCCGGCCGCCCGGAAGCCATGCTGGCGATGGAGCGCTCGCTCGATATCGCGGCGCGCAAGCTGGGCCTCGACCGGCTCGATATTCGCCGGCGAAACCTGCTGGCGCGCAAGGACCTGCCCTATCTCTCAGCCACCGGCCTCACCTACGACAGCGGCGACTTTGCCGGCAATATGCGCAAAGTGCTGGAAGCGGCCGACTGGAAGGGTTTCGAGAAGCGACGCAAGAGCGCCGCCAAAGCAGGCCGGCTCGCCGGCATCGGCATCGCCAATTACATCGAATGCCCCGTCGGCGCGCCGCACGAGCGGGTCGATCTGCGCGTACTGCCGGATGATGTGGTCGAACTCGTCATCGGCACCCAATCGACCGGACAGGGGCACGAAACCAGTTTCGCCCAGGTGGTCGCCGACATGATGGGCGTGACGCCGGAACAGGTGCGGATGATCGCCGGCGACACCGACAAGGTGGTGTCTGGTGGCGGCACCCATTCCGACCGCTCGATGCGGCTCGGCAGCGCCATGATGGCGGAAGCCTCCGCCAAAGTGCTGGCGCAAGCGCGTAGGGTTGCAGCCCACTTGCTCGATGCGGCGGAAGACGCAGTTTCCTTCGACGACGGCCTGTTCTCGACGCCCGCCAGCAATCGCCGCCTGTCGATCTTCGATATCGCCCGCAATGCGCAGGACAATGCGGGTCTACCGCAGTCTCTGCGCGAAAAGCTGACGGCGACCGCCGGCATGCGCGGCCGCATTCCCGCCTACCCGACCGGCGCCGCGGTCTGCGAAGTCGAGATCGATCCCGAAACCGGCGTCGTCGTGCTGACGCGCTACACCGCTTTCGACGATGTCGGCCAGCCGATCAATCCGCTTATTCTGCATGGGCAAGTGCATGGCGGCATCGCCCAGGGCGTCGGCCAGGTGCTGACGGAGAATTATGCCTATGACGATGACGGACAGGTGCTGACGGCGAGCTTTCAGGATTACGGCATGCCCCGCGCCGACATGCTGCCGTCCTATGACGTGCATCTCGTCGAGGATCCCACCAAGAGCAACCCGCTGCGCATCAAGGGCGGCGGCGAAGGTGGGACGACTCCCGCGCCGGCAGTGATGATGAACGCCATCTGCGATGCGCTGAGCACGCGCGGCATCGAGCATTTCGACATGCCGGCGACGCCGCTGCGGGTCTGGCGGGCGCTGCATCAAAGCTGATTTCATCGTCAGCCTTCCTGTCAACCTTGCCGTGATCCCGGTTGACCGATAGAAAGCAGCCGGAATTTTCCACACAGTTGCAGGAAACAACATGAAGCGCAGCACGGACCGCATTCTGACGTCCCACGTCGGCAGCCTTATCCGCCCGGATTCAGTCGTCTCCTATCTGCGCGCCAAGCAGGCCGGTACGCCGGTCGATGAAGTCGCGCATGAAAAATCCCTCGCCGAAGAGGTGAAGCTCGTCGTCAAGCAGCAGAAAGACGCCGGCATCGACATTCCCAGCGACGGCGAATTCGGCAAAGGCATCAGCTGGTCCCAATATGTGCTCGAGCGCATGAGCGGCTTCGAACGCCGGCCGTTCAAGCCCGGCGCCAACGCCTGGCGCGCCGGCGCCGACCGCACGCGCTTTTCCGCCTTCTATGACGAAATGGACGCCAAGGAAGGCATGGCGACGACGATGGAATCCGTCTGCGTAGGCCCCCTCACCTATACCGGGCAGGCTGCCGTCCAGCGCGACATCGACCATCTCAAGGCGGCGCTGAAGGCCAATGACGTCGAGGAGGGATTCTTGCCGGTCGCCTCGCCGACGTCGGTCATTCCCGATCGCACCAACGAATATTACAAGAGCGACGACGACATTCTCGTCGCCATCGCCGATGCGATGAACACCGAATACAAGATGATCACCGATGCCGGCATTGTCGTGCAGCTCGATGACGCGCGCTTCGCCGTAACCTACGATCGCATGGTGCCGCCGGCGAGCTTCGCCGATTACAAGAAATGGCTCGGCCGCCAGGTCGAACTCATCAATCATTCCCTGCGCGGCATCCCCGAAGAGATGGTGCGCTACCATGTCTGCTGGGGAAGCTGGAACGGCCCGCACACCACCGACGTGCCGCTCAAGGACATCATGGACGAATTCCTCAAGATCAAGGCCAATTGCTTCGTGATCGAAGGCGCCAACCCGCGCCACGAACATGAGTGGAAGGTCTGGGGCAATGGTCACTTCCCGAAGGGCAAGATGCTCGCCACCGGTGTCATCAGCCATGCGACCAATGTGGTGGAACATCCCGAACTCGTCGCCGAACGCATCGTGCGCATCGCCAAGCTGATCGGCCGCGAGAACGTGATGGCCGGCACCGATTGCGGCTTCGCGCAGGGGCCGTTCTATCGCCGCGTCCATCCCTCGATCATGTGGGCGAAGTTCGAAGCGCTGTCGGAAGGCGCGCGCATCGCCTCCAAGGAATTGTGGGGCAAATAGCGACTGTCATCCCCGACACCCGCGCAGCGGGTGAGCGGGGATCCAGGAGTCAAGGGCCGCAACATTGGCCCGTCACGTTGCTCCTGGATTACCGCTCGCGCCTTTCGGCGCGTCGAGAATGACAATAAACGAATTTACTTGCGCGCGGCACGGCGACCGACTGAAATGATCCCATCAAAATGGGAAACGCAGGACGGTCGATGCTGCCTGGAACAATCACCGCCGATCTGAGCGGCGCCTGCATTCTGGTGACGGGCGCCTCGTCGGGTCTTGGCGAACATTTTTCACGCATGCTGGCGGCCAAAGGCGCGCGCGTTATCTGCGCGGCGCGGCGGCGCGAGCGGCTTGACGAACTCGTTGCCGACATTCGCGCTGCCGGCGGCCAGGCCGATGCGGTGACGATGGACGTGACCGACGCCGCATCGATCCGCAGCGGCGTGACGCAGGCCAAGGCATTGGGCGGACAGATCGACGGCCTCATCAACAATTCCGGCATTGCACCGGCACGGACCCTGGTCGAACAGACCCCCGACGAATGGAACAGCGTCATCGCGACCAATCTGTCGGGCGCGCGGCATGTCGCCGTCGAAGTGGCGAAGACGATGATCGCCGGCAGAACCGGCGGATCGATCGTCAACATCGCATCCATTCTGGCGCTGCGGCAGGGCAGCAATCTCTCCGCCTATGCGACATCGAAGGCTGCGCTGGCGCAATTGACCAAGCAGATGGCGCTCGAATGGGCGCGCCATGACATCCGTGTGAATGCGCTGGCGCCGGGCTATATCGAGACGCCGATGACCGCCGCCTTCTTTCAAACCGAAGCCGGCCGGGCGCAGCTTCTGCGCGTGCCGCAGCGCCGGCTCGGCCAGCCCGCCGATCTCGACGGCATATTGCTGCTGCTGCTGTCGCAATCATCGTCGTTCATGACCGGTTCGATCATCGCCGTCGATGGCGGCCATCTCGTTTCCTCTCTCTGATCGGGGTTCGTCATGGATTTCACCCTGCCCGCCGATCTCGAAGACATCAGGCTGCGCACCCGTGCTTTCGTCGAGCAGGAAATTCTGCCGCTCGAAAGCGACCGTGCGAATTTCGACGATCACGAGAACATCCGGCTGGATAAGCTGGAGCCGTTGCGGGTGAAGGCCCGCGCGGCGGGCCTGTGGGCGCCGCAGACGCCGCGTGAATTCGGCGGCATGGGCCTGCCCGTTGTCGGCTGGGCGGCTATGTACGAAGAAGCCAACCGTTCGATCTTCGGACCGGTCGCCTTCAATTGCAGCGCGCCGGATGACGGCAATATGAGCGTGTTGACGAAAGTCGGCACCCGGGCGCAGAAAGACAAATGGCTGCGCCCGATCGTCGACGGCAAGGTGCGTTCCTCCTTCGCCATGACCGAGCCGCATCCAGGCGGCGGCTCCGATCCGACGATGATCGCCACCCATGCGCAGAAGCGCGGCGACACATGGGTCATCAATGGCCGCAAATGGTTCATCACCGGTGCGGCCGAGGCCGCGCATTTCATTCTCATCGCCCGCACCTCGGACGATGTGCGCAAGGGGCTTACCGCGTTTCTGTTTCACAAGGACCAGCCGGGCTGGCGCATCGTGCGGCGGATTCCGATCATGGGGCCGGAAGAACACGGCGGTCATTGCGAGATCGAATTCGACGGGCTCGAAATTCCGCACGAGAACGTCTTGATGAATGTCGGCGACGGGCTGAAGGTGACCCAGATCAGGCTTGGACGCGCACGAATGACCCATTGCATGCGCTGGCTCGGCCTGTCGAAGCGCTGCGTCGAGATCGCCTCTTCTTATGTGAGCGAGCGGCACGCGTTCGGCAGACGGTTGGCGGATTATGAGAGCGTGCAGATGAAGCTCGGT
>JAQGJO010000538.1 GCA_028290595.1 Hyphomicrobiales bacterium
TGGAGCCATATTTGAACTCGCGGGCCTTGAGATCGTCGATCGATTTAAAGCCTGACTGATGCCAGGCGAGCGCGATCGGCGTGAAGGATTCAAGGCTACCGAGCCAGCCCAGCTTGCGGGCGTCGAATTTCGCCGCCTCCATCTCGCGGTCCGAGCCGATGAGCGAGACGAATGCGGTGCTGGCGGCGGGAATGCCGAAAGTCAGGCCGTCGCGCGGCGCCACATGGGCCATATAGTTCATCATCGCCAGCGAGCCGGCGCCGGGCATGTGGCGGACGATGACTTTCGGCTCGCCGGGGATGTGGCTGCCCATGAACTGCGACAGCATCTGCGCATAGCCGTCATAGCCGCCGCCGGGGCCGAAGCCGACGACGATCGAGACAACCTTGCCGCGGAACGTGTCTGCCATGTTCTGCGCCGCGGCAGGCATCGCCGGCGAGAGGAATGCCAGCACGCATAGGCTCATCAACGATCTGCGCATCTCCGCCTCCCAATTTTTTCTCTTCGCCCTGCCTCAGTCTCCGTGTCATTCCCGCCAAGCGAAGCGCAGAGCGGGAATCCAGTCCTTGCGAGCGCTTGAGTCATTAGGTCTGGATTCCCGCTCGCCCGCTTCGCGGACGTCGGGAATGACAACGTTGCCCTAACCCCAGATCTCCCGTGCGACATCGACGCAAAGCCGCAGCTTGCCCTGTTCGATCTCGGGCGTGATGCCGCGCTTGCCCTCGGCGCCGGAGCCGAAGCCGCAATGCGGGCTGAGCGCGAGCTGATCGAGGCTGATGTATTGCGTGGCTTCCTCGATGCGCCGCTTGATCGCCTCCGTGCTTTCAATGTCGAGTGTGCGGGCAGCGACGACGCCGAGCACGATGGTCTTGCCCTTGGGCACATGCTGCAGCGGCGCGAACGTGCCCGCGCGCGGGTTGTCGTATTCGAGCAGGTAGAGATCGGCCTTCAGATCGTTGAAGAGTTCGGGCGCGATCGGATCGTAGCCGACATCGGACTGCCAGTTGGGATCCTGGCTGCGGCAGATGTGCACGCCGACTCTCATGCTTGCAGGCGCGCCGGCAATCACACGATTGAGCACGTCGATATAGAGCCGCAGCAGATCGCGCCAGTCGTCGCCGCGCTCATGCAACAGTTCGCGCACCTTTTCATCGCCGAGTTTCACCAGCGAGGTCTCGTCGAGCTGCAGATAGGTGCAGCCCGCGTCCGCCAGCGAGCGCATCTCCTGGTGATAGGCCTCGACGAGGTCGGACCAGAAACTGTCGAGATCGGGATAGGCCGCTTTGTCGATATTGGCGCGCCCGGAGCGATAATGGATATACGCCGGCCCCGGCAGCGTGATCTTGCAGGTGCGCGAAGTGAGAGATTTGAGGAAGGCGAAGTCCTCGCGATTCTGCGGTCCCTTCCATGAGAGTTTGCCGACGACGCGGGGAATGCGCCGGGCCGTGCGATGGCCGTGGCTCTGCGAGGACGACCAGCCGGCCTCCTCGGTCAATTCGATGCGCACGCCGTTGATACCGCCGACCGTGAAGGAATCCGAATAGGTGCCGCGGCGGAATTCGCCGTCGGTGATCACGTCGATACCGGTCGATTCCTGCAATCTGACGACATCGCGAATGGCCTCGTCCTCCACCGCGCGCAGGGCTTTGGCATCAAGCGTGCCGGCGGCGTGCGCGCGCCGGGCGTCGAGCAGGTTTGGCGGCCTGACCAGCGAGCCGATATGGTCGGCGCGGAACACGCGCGTTGTCTCCGTCATTGTTTCCTCCGTTGCCCGGCCTTGAGCTGGCCGTGCTTGCTCATACGAAAACACAGTTCCGCGCCGAGCAGAAGGCAGGTTCTGCACTTGCGCTAAAAAAGTCCTGCCCACTGTCGATTGAAGGCTCGCCCAACCGACATTGTAGTGAGCGCGCGGAAACAGTCGCGTGCTGAACCAATGGCATTGAAGCAAGGAGTTATCCCAATGGCTAAAATGGTGGTGATCTACCAGAAACCAGAAGATGTCGCGGCGTTCGAGCGCCATTATTTTGAAAAGCACATTCCAATGGCGAAGCGCCTGCCCGGCATCCGGAAATACGACGTCAGCTACGGGCCGATCGTCTCACCGGCCGCCCCCTCCGACGCATGGCTGATCGGGACGCTGCACTTCGACAGCCTGGCCGCCATCCGCGAGGCCTTTGCCTCCGACGTCGGCAAGGAATGCGCGGACGACCGGCGCGCCTACGCGCCTGATGCGTCCAAATTCCAGATGCTGCTGTTCGACGACAAAGAGGTCTGAGGCGACGCCTACTCCAACGCCCTCGACTTGCGGTCCACCCACGCCTTGCCGGCCTCGCCGCCCCATAGCAGCCAGGCGATGAAGCCTGCCGAGGGATCGGTATCTGAATCCCACTTGTGGGTCTTCGTGCCCTTGTCGACCGCGTGGCGCGCGAAGAAGCTGTGCATCGACTTGATGTCTTTCGCATCGAGTTGGCGCAGGTCTGCAAGCTGATGCGCGCGGCGGACGCCGACACTGGTGCCGCCGCGATGGAACTTCTCGCGCAAGCGCAGGCCGCGGCGGGCGGCTGAGGCCATGCGCTGCGGCGGGCGATAGCCTGCGTTTGTGCTTGTTTTGGCCATGGCTCACTCCTTCGTCAGGGCGGACGGCTTGTGGGCGGCGCGCTTGCCCTCCCCCGTCTCGACGATGAATTCCGGATTGTCTTTCGAGGCCGCAACCTTGTGGCTCAGGATCTTGGTTGGCGCTGTCACCTTCTTCACGACCTTACCGTGCGCCTCGCCGCCGTGGCTCTTCCAACTGACGGCATCGCCCCGCTTAAGAGCCTTCGCCATTGCCCGCTCCTGTGACCGGAATTACGGGCGATAACTTGCAGGGCGTTGCGAGGTTGCATGCTGGCGCGAACTTTAAATGGCGGAACTTGCGACGCGGGTATAGGCTGAGCCCAGCCGCAGCGGGGGAACACGCCCATGCCCGACCAGGATAAAGTCTTCGCCGGCTCAATCCCGAAATTTTACGACAGCTACATGGTGCCGCTCATCTTCGCCGGCTATGCGGAGGATATGGCCCAGCGTGTCGCCGCACTTGCGCCCGCGGCCGTTCTTGAGACCGCCGCCGGCAGCGGCGTGGTCACGCGGGCGCTGGCGCCCAGGCTGGCGCCCGATGCGCGCTATGTGGTGACCGATCTCAACCAGCCGATGCTCGATCACGCCGCACAGCAACAGGGCGCCGATGCAAGGATCACCTGGCAACAGGCGGATGCGCTGGCAATGCCGTTCGACGATGCTGCCTTCGATGTCGTCTGCTGCCAGTTCGGCGCCATGTTTTTTCCGGACCACGTGGCCGGATATCGCGAGGCAAGGCGGGTGCTGAAACCCGGCGGCAGTTTTGTCTTCAACGTTTGGGATCGCATCGAGGACAATGTGTTCGCAGACGATGTCACCAACGCGCTTGCTGAGATGTTTCCGGCCGATCCGCCGCGCTTCATGGCGCGGACGCCGCATGGCTATCATGATGCGGCCATGATCCGCGCCGAATTGGAAAAAGCCGGCTTCTCCGACATCACCATCGAAACGCGCAGCGACCAGAGCTGCGCGCCGTCGCCTCATCGTGTGGCGCTGGCCTATTGCCAGGGAACGCCGTTGCGCAACGAGATCGAAGCGCGCGGGGCGGATCAATTAGAGGCAGCAACCGAGTACACGGCAGCGGCGCTCGC
>JAQGJO010000588.1 GCA_028290595.1 Hyphomicrobiales bacterium
ACCGATTCGAGGGGATAGGCGAGATGTGGACGATCCGCGGAGGCGAAGCGGCCAACGGTCTTGCAGGAAACGGTCTTGCAGGAAACACGGGGACCGGTTTTGCGGGCCTCATGGCGGCGATCGGCAAGCCGCGCGGCGTGGTGCGGGAGCTGAACGGATTGCCGCGGTCGCTGGCGCGGGTCGGCTCGCTTGAACTGCGGTTCGCCACCACCAAGAAAGAAATCCGCAAAGCGCAACGCCTGCGCTACCGGATTTTCTTTGATCAGGGCGGCGCCATTCCCGACCGACTGTCGCAGATCCAGCGCCGCGACATCTGCCCGTTCGACCGTTCCTGCGATCACCTCATCGTCGTCGATCACAAGGCGAAGAACCGCTACGGCCGCATCAAGCCCAAGGTGGTGGGCACCTATCGCCTGCTGCGGCAGGACGTGGCGGAGCGCGCCAACGGCTTCTACAGCGCCCAGGAATTCGACATCGCGCCGCTGCTCGCGCGCCATCCCGATCTGCGGTTTCTGGAGCTCGGGCGGTCCTGCGTGCTGCCGGAATATCGCTCCAAGCGGACCATCGAACTGCTCTGGCGCGGCATCTGGATGTATGTGCAGCACCACGGCATCGACGCGATGATCGGCTGCGCCTCCTTCGAAGGCGTCGATCCGGACCGGCTCGCCTTGCCGCTGTCCTTCCTGCACCACAAGGCGCGGGCGCAGGGCGAATGGCAGGTGCGCGCGCTCGATCAACGCTATGTCGGCATGGATTATCTCGAGGCCGGCAACGTCTCGGCGCGGCGTGCGCTGGCCGAGACGCCGACCTTGATCAAGGGCTATCTGCGGCTTGGCGCAATGATCGGCGACGGCGCCGTCGTCGATCACCAGTTCGGCACCACCGATGTCCTCATCATCATGCCGGTGGCGCGGATCGACGAAAAATACATCGATCATTTCGGCGGCGGCTCACCGCCTGTGAATGAGCTCGCGGCTTAAGCTTTCAGCGTGTCATCCCCGACGCCTAGCGGTCCAACGCATCGTAGATACCGACGCCCAGCATCAATGCGGTTGCAAAGCCTGGTTTCCCGCTCGCGCCTGATGGCGCGTCGGGAATGACAGAGCTGCCCTTCGCCCAAATCTTCGTTCAGCCGCGCACGATCCTACGGCGCGGACAATGCCCAATTTCACGCCGAGCCGGTGCTGATTAAGCGGTCCTCGATGCTTACAATTTGGCCTTGCGTTGTGAAATATTACTGTCGTATCAGTTAAATTTCTGGGCCGATGCAACGTCAGGATGCCCGCCATGGAAAATGTTCCCGTTATCGACATCACCGGTTTCCGGCTTGGTACGGAAGCGGACAAAAAAGAAGTCGCCCGTCAGTTCGACAAGGCCTGCGTGGACGTCGGCTTTATCGTGATCAAAGGGCACGGAATTCCAGACACCTATTCTGAAACGACGTTTGAAACGGCGCGCGCGTTCTTCGATCTGTCGGAAGCGCAAAAGCTTGCAGTGAAGAAAGCCATTGGCGGCGCCGGCTATCATCCCTTCGCCACCGAGGCCAATGCGTTTCAGACCGGGCAGATCACGCCGGAAGACCTGCGCGAGTCGTTCGGGCTCGGCAGGCCGGACAGGCGATCCGGCGCGCACAACAAATGGCCGGCCGCGCCCGCCGATCTGCAATCGACGGCAACATCCTATTACTCGAAAGTGGAACAGCTCGGATATCTGCTGACGTCGATCTTTGCCGTCGCGCTCGATCTTCCGGCAGACTATTTCGACGATAAGGTCAGCAAACACGACAGCATGCTGCTGCTGCACCACTATCCCCAGCAGAAGATTCCGCCTCTGCCCGGCCAGGTTCGAAGCGGCGAGCACACCGACGCGGGCCTCTTCACAATGCTTCGCACCGAACGCCAGAACCGGCCCGGTGGATTGCAGGTGCTCAACCGGAGCAAGGTCTGGGTCGATGTTCCGGCCATCGAGGATTCGTTCATCATCAATATCGGCGACACGATGATGCGATGGACCAATGATCGCTGGATATCGAACTTGCACCGCGTGGTGAATCCGCCGCTGGACTCCGGCGAAGAGTCCCGGCGCATTTCAATGCCGTTCTTCTTCGCAGCGAATGACGACGCCATCATCGAGTGTCTGCCGACGTGTTGCAGTGCGGACAACCCGCCAAAATACAAGCCGGTGCAGGCTGGCGCCTACAGGCACGAAAAACTCAAACGGACATATCTCTACGCCCAGGCCAAGGCGGAGGGGAAACTGGAAGAGCTTCTCGCTTCGACCAGCGCTGCCCAGATGAACTCCTGAAGCATTCGTCAAGTCGGTCAATTCAAGTTTAGCGCGCACTGCATGCGGTGTGTGGACGCTACGGGTATGTCTGGAGCCTTACATGAAACGCACGTTCATCGCCTTCGGTCTATCGCTTCTCAGCGCGGCCATTAACCTGCCGCTGCGCGCGGCTGATTGGCCATCGCAGACCATTCGCATCATTGCGCCCTATCCGCCCGGCGGGTCCACCGATTCCGTTGCGAGGGTGCTCTCCGACTATGCGGCATCGAAGCTCGGCGTGTCCGTCATCGTCGAGAACAGACCGGGCGGCGGCTCGACGATCGGCACCACGGCAGTCGCCCGGGCCGCACCGGATGGCTATACTCTGCTTCTGGGCGGATTGGTCACCCACGTCATCGCACCCAAGATGGTGGGAGATGCGGCGCCCAATCCATTGGGCGCCTTCGAAAACATTGGCTTCATCGGCGGCGCGCCGACGTGCATGGTCGTCTCCAAGAACAGCAGCATAAAATCGATCGCGGACCTGTCGAAGGCGTATGGTGATTTTACTTTTGGAACCGTCGGGGTCGGCTCACTCGGGCATTTGATCGGCTCGCAGGTCGCCACTGACGCGCATGTTAAAATGATTCATGTGCCCTACACGGGCCTCGACAGCCTGCAGGATGTGATGGCAGGACGCATCGACGCCGTGTTTCTGGCATGGCCGTCTGTGCAAGGACTGGTCGCAAGTGGCGAGTTGCGGCTGATCGGCTGCAGCACCGAACATAGATTGAAGAGCCAGCCAAACGTCGCAACGTTGAAGGAACAAGGCGTGGATGCAGTCGTCGATTCCTGGTTCTCGATCGCGGCGCCAAAAGGCCTGCCCCAGCCCATCGCCGATCGCCTCAACAGTCTCCTGCGCGACTTCGTAACGGATGCGACTGTTCTGAAAAGACTCGAAAACGATGTCTTTGAGCCAAAGGCTTTGTCCAGGGACGACTTCAACACCTACATCGTTCAGCAGATCGCGCTGTGGTCTCCCCGTATCGAGAAGGCCGTGAAGAAATGACGAGCCCTTCTGTCCGGCCTCTCAGGCGTTGCGGCTCAGTGCCGCACGGTCCTGCGGTGCGTTGAAATCGAGCTTCGGTCCGACGGGCACGATGCCGGTGGGATTGATGTTCAGGTGGCTGCCGAAATAATGCCGCTTGCAATGATCGAGGTTGAACGTCGCCGCGATCTGCGGCCGCTGCACCAGATCGCGCGTATAGGCCCAGAGGTTTGGATAGTCGACGATGCGCCTTATGTTGCACTTGAAATGCGTCACATAGACTGAATCGAAGCGCAGCAGGGTCGGCAGCAATCTGATATCGGCCTCGGTCAATTGATCGCCGCACAGATAGCGGCTTTTCGACAGACGCTCTTCAAGGAAATCCAGCGTGTCGAAGAGCGGATAGACCGCCTCTTCGTAAGCTTCCTGCGTGGTCGCAAAGCCGCTCTTGTAGACGCCATTGTTGAGCGTGTCGTAGATGCGGGCGTTGAGCGCGTCGATCTCGGCGCGCAGCGGCACCGGATAATAATCGCCTGGTATCGCGCCGACAGCGTCGAAGGCCGAGCCGAGCATGCGGATGATTTCGGAGGATTCATTGTTGACGATCGTGTTCGTCTGCAAATCCCACAGCACCGGCACGGTGACCCGTCCCGTATAAGCCGCATCGGCGAGTTGATAGACCTGATACATGAAATCCGCGCCACCGACGGGATCGGGCACGACGCCGGGCGCGGGCGTGAATGTCCAGCCGTTGTCGCGCATCAGCCAGTGGACGACCGAGGTCGAGATCATGTCCTGCAGGCCCTTCAGGGCGCGCATGATCAGGGTGCGATGCGCCCACGGACAGGCGAAGGCGACATAGAGATGATAGCGGCCGGACTCAGCCTTGAAGCCCGATGCGCCATCAGACGTGATCCAGTTGCGATAAGAGCTGTCGCGACGCACGAACTTGCCGCGCTCGGCTGCGACAAGCGGCCGGTCTTCCCATTGCCCGTCGATCAGCATGCCCATGGGAAACTCCTGTCACGCGTCAAATGGCTGCGGCGTATCGCCCGTCCTTCGAGACGCGCCTTACGGCGCTCCTCAGGATGAGGGCTTCTTTGCAGACTGTACAAACTACCAGAAGCCCTCATCCTGAGGAGGCGCGTAGCGCCGTCTCGAAGGACGGGGGCGTCATGGCCGCATCTCTCCACTAGCGCCCCTCGCCTGCCGCCCACAGGGCTCGCATGCCTTCGCGATAACTGGGATAGAGCGGCTTGAAATTCAACTGCTGCCGGGCCGCCTTGTTGGAGACGCGCTTGCACTC
>JAQGJO010000591.1 GCA_028290595.1 Hyphomicrobiales bacterium
AAAAATGCCTGTGGCGCAGCCTCAAGTCCCTGCGCAACACTTTCACGCCAGCGGATGCGTCCGGCCGCTACATGGCCGGCGAGTTCGCCCAGCGCCTGCGGCCAGAGCGGCATGTGATCGGAGACGATGAACCCTTCCATGCGCGAGCGCGTGTTGAGCAGCACGCGCACATCGGGAATGGGCGTCGGCGTGCCGTCATAGCCTGAGGCGACGAGGCCGCACATTGCGATGCGCGCGAACGGGTTGAGCCAGCGCATCGCCTGTTCGAACGGCTTGCCGCCGACATTCTCGAAAAGGCCATTGATGCCGTCCGGCACCGCCGCTTTCAGCTTTTGCGCGAAATCCGGATCGCTGTGATCGACGCAGATGTCGTAGCCCAGATCCTTCACCGCGAACTCGCACTTGGCAGCGCCGCCGGCAATACCGACCGCCTTCGCCCCGGCGAGCTTCGCCAATTGCCCGACGACAGAACCCACTGCGCCGGTTGCGGCGGACACAACGACGGTCTCGCCCGGCTGCGGCGCGATGATCTTGTTGACGCCATACCAGGCGGTGACGCCGGGCATGCCGACAGGCCCGAGCCAGGCCTGCAGCGGCGTGCCGCCTTCGATCTTGCGCAGCCCCCTGCCGTCGCTAAGCGAATAAAGCTGCCAGCCGCCCATGCCGACCACATGATCGCCTTCGGCAAAGCGCGGATTGCGCGAGGCGACGACTTCACCGACCGTGCCGCCGACCATAACCTCGCCGACCGGCTGCGGCTGCGCGTAGGACTTACCGTCGTTCATGCGTCCGCGCATGTAGGGATCGAGCGACAGATAGTGATGCCGCACCAGCACCTGGCCGTCGCCGGGTTCGCCGATCTCGCTTTCGACAAGCCGGAAATTATGCGGCCCGGCAGGCGTTTCGTGCGACGGACGTGAATCAAGAACGAAGGCGCGATTGGCTGGCATGGCGATGCCTTATCTATCTGCGGTTACGGACGCAGATAGACATAACCCATCGACTGCAGTTCCGCGAGCCGCACGACGCCGCCCTGCTCGGCAACCTTGAAACCCGGCACGAGATCATTCAACCCGACCTTCTGGGATTTCATCGTATTGATGCAGGCATCAAACTTGACGCCGGCCTTGGTGAAATTATCGACTCGCTTCGACATGCCCGCTTCGGCGGACTGGGCATGAAACGCCTTCAGCGCCGGTCCATGCACGACAAGCACGATCTCGACATCCCTGGGACCGCCATCGATATGGTTCTGGATGTTGCCGAGAACGAAGACAACCTTGTCGGCATCCGACAGATGATAGGCGACCTTGCTGGCGGAAGGCCGGCGAACATTGCCCGCATCCTGCGCCACGGCCCGCACGGCGAAAAGGCCACCGGTCGCAGCGAGAGCCGCACGGAAAATATTGCGTCTATGCATATTGGCCCTCCGCAGAACCTGACTGAAAGCTGGGATTTGTCATTCCCGCCAAGCGAAGCGCAGAGCGGGAATCCAGGAGCAACGTGACGGCGCAACTATCGCCCAATATATCGCCCTTGGCTTCTGGATCCCCGCTCACCCGCTACGCGGGCGTCGGGGATGACAGTCCACCAAGAAGCCCAATCTATCACTTCAAGCGGCGCAGGGCAGCAGCCTCTTTCTTGTCGTCCAGGATGGGGGCGCAGTCGGCCATGGCGGTCCGATCAAGCTGGAACTGCAGATCGTCATCGCCGTCGCCGGTGAAATCGCCGCCGCCTTCTTCCGCGCTCATGCCTTTGGGAGAGACGCGAATTCTGGAGATCGACACGCGAATGGAACGGTTGTCGTCACCCATGGTGATTCCGAGCCCGCCGCCGTCGCACTCGACGCCGCACCCAAGCCTGGTGACAGGCCCCTCCTCCTTGCCGTCGCGCACCTGGCCGCAATCGCCTGCCGTCGTCAAAAGTGTCTTCGATGTGCGCTTGATCAGGCCCATCGTAAAGCGGAAGGTCTTGTCGTTTTCCATCCTCACCAGGAGTTTCATCGAGGTGGCTTTCTGGTCCGGGTGAGCTGCCAACTGCTCCGCATTATAGACGCGGGAAAAGCAGACGTAGACCTTCTTCGGCCCAGGCGCCTTGCCCATCAGGCGGGTGACCATGTCGCCATCGTCAGCAGCAAAGGCCGCCCCAAATATGGATCCCGTGGCCAAAACGGCCAAAGCGAGTGTGATACCAGTGCGTTTCATGGCGAAACCCTCGCAATAAGATGCCGAATTGTGCCCTTTCCCCTTCCCCGCGGCGGTGTGGATACACACATGACGGCTGACCCCTTGACGCCGCCCCCGAAGCGGGTCACCCAGCAATTCCCGCAGATTCAGAGACCCCGTTTCCTCCCATGACCGGTTGGCCCGACACATTCACTTTCGACGGCTTCGACATCGACGAGGCCGCCCGCGAAGTCGTGCTGAAATACCGGCTGGGTGACGATCTGGCGTTTCGCGAAGTTTTGGGCTTCGACGCCCCCCTGCCCGCCATGGGCTCACCTCTGCGCGCTGGCTTCGAGGCTGCCATCGAAGCCCTGCATATCCTGGCCGGCGTGTCCTATTACAAAGTCTGCGTGCCCCCGCATCTCGTCATCAAGGACACCTTTCTCGACGACGGGCAGAAAAAATTCTTCCAGTCGCTCTATGTCGACGGGCTGGGCGAGTTCGGCGTGCGCAACAACATTGATGTCGCCGCCAAGGTCGATTTCCTCAATGCCGGTTTCGACACGGCTCGCACCAGTCCACGCATAGCCGGCGATGTCCCATTGCCCCGCCGCTCCGCCGTGCTCCTCGGTGGCGGCAAGGATTCCCTCGTCAGCGTCGAGATGCTGCGCGCGGGCGGCGAGCCGATCACGCTCTTCGCCGTCAATCCGAAAAAGCCCATCCTCGCATGCGCCTCAGCCAGCGATCTGCCCTTCGTCAAGGTAACGCGCAAACTCGATCCGCTGCTGTTCGATCTCAATGCCAAAGGCGCGCTCAACGGCCATGTGCCGATCACCGCCATCGTCAGCCTCATCGCCATGGCCGCAAGCTTTGTACACGGCTTCGATACGGTTGTTCTCTCCAACGAACGCTCCGCCGACCAGGGCAATGTCACCGTTGCCGGCCATGAGGTGAACCACCAGTTCTCCAAGACGAGCGGCGCCGAGCTCGAACTGGCGACTTATGTGTCGCGCCATATCGCGCGCAACCTCGCCTATTTCTCGCTGCTGCGGCCTTTGTCGGAAGCCCATATCGGCCAGTTGATGGCGCGCAGCGCACGCTACGACCTGGCTTTCACCTCGTGCAACCGCTCGTTCCAGATCAATCCGAAGGAAGAGCCGAAGCGCTGGTGCGGCGATTGTCCGAAATGCCGTTTCACCTTCCTCATCCTCGCCAATGCGATGGAGAAGTCGCGGATCGAAAGCATTCTCGGCAAGAACATGCTCGACGACCCCACACAGATCACCGGCTATGAAGAACTGATGGGCCTGTCGGGCCACAAGCCATGGGAATGCGTCGGCGAAATCGCCGAGTCGGGCGCAGCCTTGTTACGCCTCGCCGAGCGCGACGAATGGAAGGACACAGCCATCATCCGCGCCCTGGCGCCGCGGCTCGCACCGCTGATGCCCGATTGGCGCAGCGTTTGGCAGGAGCTGATAACGCCCTCGCCGGAGCATTTCCTCTCCCCGCATTATTCAAAACTGCTCGATTCCTATGTCCGCTGATCATCGCCGCAAGATCGCCATCTGGGGCTATGGCCGCGAGGGCCAGGCGGCGCTGGCGCATCTGCAGATGCAGCGCCCGACCGACGATTTCACCATCCTCAACGACACGCCGCTCGATGAGAGCGCGGCCGCTGCAGGCTTTCGTGTGTTGACCGGCGAGGATGCATCTGCAGCGCTGCGCGGTGAACATTTCGACACCATCGTCAAAAGCCCCGGCATCAGCCTCTATCGGCCGGAGGTCACAGCGGCGATCATCAATGGCGCAACGATCACCTCGGCGACCAATCTCTGGTTCGAGGAAAACCCCACCGCGCAGACGATCGCCGTCACCGGCACCAAGGGCAAGAGCACCACATCGCGCCTGCTGCATCACATTCTGAAGAAGGCAGGCCGCGACGTGGCGCTGCTCGGCAATGTCGGCGTCGCGGCGCTCGGCC
>JAQGJO010000025.1 GCA_028290595.1 Hyphomicrobiales bacterium
ACTACGTTGCGTCGAAGATGGGCGTCATAGGTCTCACCCGTGCGCTCGCGCGTGAACTCGGCAGCGACAAGATCTGCGTCAATACGCTGATCCCCGGACTGACCGACAGCAGCTCCAATCGTGCCAACACCACGACCGCCTATCTCGAAAGCGAGGCCAAACAACGCTGCATCGAGAAAATCCAGACGCCGGACGATCTGGTCGGCCCACTGATTTTTCTGGTGTCCGACGACAGCCATTTCGTCTCCGGACAGAACCTGAATTGCGACGGCGGGCGATTGTTCATCTAACGCGCGGCTTCCAGCAGAAGTGTTTGCCAATGAAGCTTCCTGATGAACTCGATACGCTCGCACGCGCCTGCCGCATTCTTGAAATGGAAGGTCATGGCGATCTTGCCCAGGGGCATTTGTCCTGGCGTGATCCAGGTGGTCGCAGTTTCTGGATGAAACGCAACGACATCGGCCTTGGCGAGGTGCTGGGCCCAGATGATTTTGTCGAGCTGGATTTCGATGGCGTCAAGCTGTCGGGATCCGGGCGGTCCCATTCGGAATGGCCGATCCATTCGGAAATATTTTTGGCTCGGCCCGACGTCACTGTCGTTGCTCATACGCATCCGCTGCATTCCTGCTTGATGACCGGCTCGACTGATGTGTTGCAGCCCCACACGCTTGAGGCTGACAAGCTCAAACCGATCGGCCGGTTCGCAACAAGCGCAGCGCTCGTCAACGATAGGGAAATGGGCAGCGATCTTGCTGCGGCGCTGGGGCAGGGTGACGTCGTCTTTCTTGCCAATCATGGCGTCGCGTTTTGCGGGCCTACCATCGCCGAAACGGTATGTACGGGCATATTCCTCGAACGCGCCTGTCACGTCGCGGTGCTCGCTGCTTCTGCGCCGCTGTCCTGGGTCGTGCCGAGTGCCGCCGATCGCGAATTTCGCAATCGCCAGATGGTGACGCAAGGCCATGTCGCGCAGACCTGGGAGTATTTCTGCCGAAAACTTGATGCGCTGCATACGGGCGCGAACGGCAGGCCTCTCGCCGTTTACGGCAATCGATAGATGCGGATCCACTACTTCAAGGAGAATAAGGATGCTTGAACTTTATCACGATTGGGATTCGGTCTGCGCTACCAAGGTCCGGTTTTGTCTTTACGAGAAAGGCCTTGAGTGGACCAGTCGCCGCGTTGACCTGTGCGCCTATGAACATATGACGCCGGAATATCTGGCGCTCAACCCGAACGGCGTGGTGCCCACCCTGGTACACGACGGCAATCCGGTTATCGAGTCGACAATCATCAATGAATACATCGATGACACTTTTCCCGATCCGCCACTCAAACCTCGCGATCCGTTGTCGCGCGCGCGCATGCGCGTCTGGGTGAAATACGAGGACGATGTGCTGCACCCGGCCATTCGGCCGGCAAGCTACGCGCTGATGATCAAGCCCGTCGTCGCTTCCCTCCCGGCCGAGACGATCGAACAGATGGTGCGGATGCATCCCAATCGCGATCGGGCGGCAAACTGGCTCAAGACCATCAACGAGCCGGTCGACGAAGCAACCATCGTCAACGCCCGCAACAAGGCGGACACTGCGCTTGATCGCATGGAGCGCGAGCTCGCTTCGAATGGTCCCTGGCTTGCCGGCAAAACATTCAGCCTGGCCGACATCGCCTGTGCACCGATGATCGATCGTATGGAATGGCTGATGATGGCCGGCTTGTGGAGCGCGCGCCCGGCGCTGACGGATTGGATCGCCCGCATCAAAGAGCGTGCCGCCTATCGAAAAGCGTTTCCCGATCAGGCTCATCGATTGCCCGGGCCGCGTAATCCAACGGAAGGCTCGCTCTATCCCAATGCGGCACCGGCGACGGCTCCAAACAACGTTGCCTAAGAAGGTTTCTATCGATCGGCGGATCGTACACCACAGGAGAGTCCTATGTCAGGTTTCAAGCGTATAGACCGCCGGTCGCTCGTCCTTAAAGCCACGGCGCTTGTCTTTGCCGGCCTTGCCCTCACGTCAAAACCGGCTGCCGCGCTGGAGAAAGTTGTTTTTCTCCTCGCAGCGCCTGCGGAACTGCCGGCGTTCTCGCCTCTGTTGCTTGCCAGACATCTCGGGTATTTTTCCGAGGCCGGCTTCGATGTTCAGTTTCAGACCGCGCGCGGCGGCCTCGACATTGCAAAACAGGTCGGTGCCGGCAATGCGCCCTTCGGCCTATCGCTCGGCGATGCTCCGATCGTCGTTCGCGGCAATGGCATTCCGATCAAGATCGTGGCGATGATGGGGGGCGGCGCGCTCGGCGTTCTCGTGGCGCGCACCGATCGCGGCATCAGCAAAATCGAAGATCTGCGCGGCAAGAAAATCTCGGTCATGTCTTATCAGGAGGCCAATTTCTATGCGACGCTTGGCGCTCTCGCCTCGCGCGGCATTGGCAGGGATGACGCGGAAATCCAGGCTGTCGGACCATCCGGCGTCATCGGCCTGGTGATCGCGGGAGCTGCTGACGCCTGTATTTGCACGCCGGATTGGGAGATCAACGTGCAGGACGGCATCGGCAAGACCTTCGCAATGCCGTTGAAAGACTACATTCCGACGACCGCTCAGGCGATCGTCGCTTCCGATGAGATGGTGGTGAAGCGGCCGGAATTCGTGCGCGCGGTCGTCCAGGCAAGCTTGCGTGGCCTGAAATATGTGATGGACGATCCGGTGCGCGCGGCAAAGACTTACGTCGAAGCCGTGCCGTCTTTCGCTGGCAAGGAAGAACTGGTCACGCGCATCTTCCGAAATTACATCGACCGGACTTACAAGGGCCAGAAAGTGCTCGGTAAAACTGATCCCGCGGTGCTGGCTGCAATGCAGAAGCTTTACATGTCTCTGGGGGTCGTCAACGCCGAAGCGCCAGTCGACACCTTCTATACAAATGCCTTTGTGAAATAGCAGCTACTTAGACGATCGGGACGCCGATGATGATCGGATGCAGGTAGACCATGGCGATCGCCGCCAGTGTACCGACGACAACGGCGATGGCGTCGCCTTTGGTGAAGCTTGCCACGCGTGGCGCACCGGGATCGCCGCGGCGCTTGACGGCGATACGGTCCCAGACCGCCCAGGCGAGCAGGGAGCCGAACAGGATGATCGAGCCGAGATCGCCATTGGCGAGGAGATGCGCCAGCGCCCAGAGTTTTACGGCGACAAGCATGGGGTGGCGCAATAGCCCTT
>JAQGJO010000027.1 GCA_028290595.1 Hyphomicrobiales bacterium
AACCCGATCGTCGATCTGCGCGCCTTCGCCAACCGCAATTTCGCGGTCGGCAGCGCATTCTCCTTCGTGCTCGGCATTGGCCTGTACGGCCTGACCTATCTGTATCCGGTCTATTTGGCGCAGGTGCGCGGCTACAACGCACTGATGATCGGCGACACGATGTTCGTTTCCGGCGTCGCCATGTTCCTGACCGCGCCGATTGCCGGCCAGCTCGTGCAGCGCTTCGACCCGCGCTACATCCTCATCACCGGCTTTCTGTTTTTTGCCTTCGGCACCTGGCAGATGATGACGATCACGCAGGATTGGGATTTCTACGAGCTGCTATGGCCGCAGATTTTCCGCGGCGTCGGCCTGATGCTGTCGATCGTGCCGGTGACCAACACCGCGCTCGGCACTCTGTCGCCCGACCGCATCAAAAATGCATCCGGCCTGTTCAACCTGATGCGCAATCTCGGTGGCGCCATCGGCCTTGCCGCGATCAATACAGTACTCAACGATCGCATGGACCTGCATCTCGCGCGCCTGCACGAGGCGGTGAACTATGCCAGCGTCACCGCGACTGAAACGCTGGCGCAGTTGACGCAGAAGTTCGGCGGCTCGGATGGCGCGATGCAGGCGCTCAAGCAGATGTCGCTCATGGCGCGCAAGCAGGCGCTGGTGATGAGCTTCGGTGACATCTTCGTGATTCTGACGGTGATGTTTGTCGCGCTCGCCGCCGCCGGCATCATGATGAAGAAGCCGGTGGCCGCTGGCGCGCCTTCGGAAGCGCATTAAACCCAATTTCCAAGTTTAGATTACGAACGGCTCTGGTTGCCAAACAACTGAGTTTCGCCCGTCGAAAAGCCATAGCTCTGCTCCGCGACCAACTGGGATTTCGACGTTCGGGATGTAGAAAGTCTTTAGGTCCGGGTTGGCGAGTTCAATGCGAAACCATTGATTGATAGAATAGGATGGCTCATGCGCCCAATCGGCATCAACAGGAATGCTGAACTGAGCGCAGCACAAGACTGCGGCAGCCGCGAGCGCCTCGATGCAGCATTTAAAAGTGGCTCTATGCAATTGGCTTTCGCGATCGTGCTTCACCGCGTTGTACGCATCATACCACGGAAGTGAGGCCGTTGGTTTCGCAGTATCCCAATTCAAAAACGGCCGAAATTTTGGAATTGATTGGTAGTGCCTCAGCGTCGTCTCGTATTCACGAAGAAAAAGCGGATCGCAAAGGCGAACGTAGTCGTTCGTCGTCAAACGTTGGTCTGCTTTAGCCGGATCGGAAGCAATAAGCACCGATCGAAGAGATGTCTCGACCTCGGTACACGAGAGAATGAGAAATTCCCTAGTCATGTGGCTGAAGGCGTCTAGGTTTCGCCCGTCCAATTCGATAAACCGTGCGAGAATTTCAAATTTCTGCACAAGCAGCGACAGTGCGACGCTAGATTGATTTAAGGCTGCTTCCGACGGAACCAAATTGGATTGCACCGACATCAGGCCATCTATTCCGGGGCGCCATAATCTACGAAAACATTGGCCTGGTTTAAAATTCATTCGTTGAATGTCTGCCGCACCAAATATTTCTGTTGCCCAATCTGCAATATTTCCGTTCGCCTTCTGCGTGAATGCGTAACCGGGGCTTATTCCTCAGAGCCCATAGTCATTGGCGAGCATGCAGATAAAATATCCATTCTTCTCGTATGCGACTCCGCGTGGCCCCCACGTTGCCGTCCCACCGCGGTAGGCAACGCTGCTTTTCGTTGCGCGAAATGTAATAGCTGTACCCGGCATGTGATCTCTATTCCTTCCCGTATCCTCCCGCCGTCGGCGGCTGGATGATGACGGCCTCGCCGGCGTCGATGATGGTGTCGTCGCAGCCTTCGAGCTTCTCCATCGTGCCGTCCTTGCGGCGGGCCCAGTTCTCGCCGAGCTGGCCGGCTTCGCCGCCGGCGGCGCCGAAGGGCCGCACTCGGCGATGGCCGGACAAAATCGTGCAGCTCATCTTCTCGAGGAAGCGGATGGTGCGGCGGATGCCGTCGCCGGCGTGCCACTTGCCCTTACCGCCGGAGACTTTGCGGATGTTGAAGTCTTCCAGCACGACGGGGTAGCGGAATTCCAGGATTTCCGGGTCGGTCAGCCGCGTGTTGGTCATGTGTGTGTGCACGGCGTCGGTGCCGTTGAAACCGGGCCCGGCCGGCGAGCCGGAACAGATCGTCTCGTAATACTGATACTTGGCGTTGCCGAAGTTGAGGTTGTTCATGGTGCCTTGCGCGGCGGCGAGCGCGCCGAGCGCGCCGAACAGGCAGTTGGTCACCGCCTGCGAGGTCTCGACGTTGCCCGCCACCACCGCCGCCGGATATTCCGGCGTCAGCATGGTGCGCTTGGGGATGATGATGTTGATCGGCCGCAGGCAGCCCGCGTTCATCGGAATGTCGTCGGCCACCATCATGCGGAACACATAAAGCACCGCAGCGCGCGTCACCGGCTCCGGCGCGTTGAAGTTGGTCGGCTGCTGTTCCGAGGTGCCCGTAAAATCGACCGTCGCCTCGCGCTTCTTCTTGTCGACGGTGATCTTCACCTTGATGAAGGTGCCCTGATCCATCTCGTAGGAGAATTCCGAATCGTGCAGGCGGTCGATGACGCGGCGCACGCTTTCGGCGGCGTTGTCCTGAACGTGCTGCATATAGGCCTGCACCACGGGCATCGTGAACAGCATCACCATCTTGCGCAGCTCGGCGACGCCTTTTTCGTTGGCCGCGATCTGCGCCTTGATGTCGTTGACGTTCTGCGTCGGATTGCGCGCCGGGTACTTGGCGCCGAGCAGGGCTTCCGTCAGTTCTCTCTCGCGGAAGCGGCCGCGGTCGACCAGCTTGAAGTTGTCGAACAGCACGCCTTCCTGCTCGATCGTTATGGCGTTCGGCGACATCGAGCCGGGCGAGATGCCGCCGACATCGGCGTGGTGGCCGCGCGAAGCGACCCAGAACAGGATCTTCTTTTTCTTGTCGTCGAACACCGGCGTGCAGACGGTGATGTCCGGCAGATGCGTGCCGCCGTTATACGGCGCGTTGATGACGAAGACGTCGCCGGGCGCGATTTTACCCTTGTTCTCGCGGATCACGGTCTCGACGGAGCGGTCCATTGAGCCGAGGTGCACCGGCATGTGCGGCGCGTTGGCGACCAGCGTACCGTCATGCGCGAACACCGCGCAGGAGAAGTCGAGCCGCTCCTTGATGTTGACGGAGTAGGCGGTGTTCTGCAGCGACACGCCCATCTGCTCGGCGATCGACATGAAGAGGTTGTTGAACACTTCCA
>JAQGJO010000044.1 GCA_028290595.1 Hyphomicrobiales bacterium
TGCCGACGTCTTCGACCAGCTTCTGCAACTCCTCGCCGGGCATGGGGATCAGTTCGACCCTTGAGTTCTCCAGTTCCTGGATGAAGTCGGCGTCCTTGGTCATGTCCATGAAGGCTTTGCGCAGGGCCGCGGCGCGGGCCGGCGGGAGATCGGGGGTGGAGATGATGGTCTTGCCGATTTCCGTGGCGTTCATCACCGTCTTGAGGATTTGCGCCTCCTCGGGGGTTCTCGCCAGTTCGACGCAGGTCGGCACGTCAGGCAGGTCGGGATGGCGCTTCAGGGCGTATTGGACGACAACGTTGATCTTCTTGTCCTTGATCCAGTCGGGATGGGTCGATTTATAGGCTTCCCAACTGGTCGAATGGCCGTCCATCTCGCCGCGTTCCATCGCCAGCATGGCTTCGCTCGAACCGCCGTAACCGAGCACCAGTTTGAACTTGGTGCCGAGCACCCGGTTGAGCACGTTGGGATAGATGAACACCGTCGATCCGGTGCCGGTGGCGCCGATCTTCGTCTCGGTGACCATCGCCTCCTGGATGGTTTTGACGGGAACCGTGTTCCAGAGCGCGGTGACGTTGACGGCGGAAGCGATGCGGCCGATCCAGGTGAACTTCGCCGTCTCGAATTTGACGCCGACCGTGCCCAGTTTTTCGTCGAGGATGTTGGTCGCCGCAACGAGACCGAGCACCGAACCGTCCTTCGGTGCGAGGTTGTAGATGTAGTTTGCGGCGCGGATGCTGCCGGCGCCCGGCATGTTGCGCACGATCACGTTCGGCGAACCGGGGATGTGGTGGCCGATGCCGCGGGCCACCGCGCGTGCATAGATGTCGTTGCTGCCGCCGGGCGGATAGCCGACGTTCAGTTCGATCGTCTTGCCGCGGTAGAACGCCGCCACATCCTGGGCTTGCGCGTGGGCTTGCTGGCCCAGCATCGCGTAACTTCCCAGACAGGTTGCGAGCATGAGCGCATCGCGTGTTTTCGTCTTGCTGCCAGCAGCCATCTCCATAGCCGTCTCTCCCTTTTATCGCTGATCGCTTTTCATCAAATAATAGCCACGTCGGCTGCGTGCCGGCGCGGCATCGTTATCCTTGTTTCTTTTCCACCGCGCGCACTGCTGTCTCGGCCTCGAGACCCGGCCTTTGCCGCGCCAAGGTTTCCAGGCCGTTGATCTCCCAGTCGCCCTTGATCGCGTTCTGCGCGAAGCGCTCCCAGTCGTCGCCCCAATTGCCCAGTTCATAGCCGTGCCAGGGTGAGGGCACTTTGACAGCGGGAAGCCCGAGTTCCTTCCAGATCGCCAGCGCGCCTTCCATGAATTCCTTGCGCGGCAGCGCCAGAGGCGCCATCGCCCGCTTGCGGGTCGCATCGATGAGCAGCGCCGAGTCGGTTCGTTTCTCGCCGTATTGGGCGCCCTGTCCGCCGCCACGATAGGGCAGGATATGCGCGTCTTCCTTCGGGTTGCTGCGATAGGCGATCGACCACAGCACCGCATCGACCGAGGTCGGATCGATGTCGTCGCTGACGGCGATGACGATCTTGCCGCAGGCCGGCAGGAACGAGCTGGTTGCTTGCATCGCCCGCCAGACTTCCGTCTGCGGCGCGCCATATTCGAACTGCAGGAAGATCACCGGCCGCAGATTGGTCAGCGGTTCGTGCATGACCACACGCTTGATGCCTTTGATACCAATGCCCTTGCGCAGATGCGTATAGAACAGCGGCTCGTAGGCGACCTTCTTGATGACGCTCGATTCGCTCGGCGTCACCTGGCTGATGATGGCGCTGAAGATCGCCTTCTTGCGATGGGTGATTGCGGTCACCTGCATCGGCATGTTGAAGGCTTCCAGCGCCACATAGCCGTTGCTCTCGCCGAACGGCGCTTCAGGCTCCAGGACGCTGGTGTCGATGAAACCCTCGACGACGATTTCGGACTGGGCCGGAACCAGGAGATCATTGGTCTTGCAGCGGACCATTTCGATGGGCGCGCCGGCCAGCGCGCCAGCCACCGCATATTCGTCGAGATCGACGGCCAGCTTCTGCGGCGACGTGAACACCACCACCGGCGCCGCGCCGACGACGATCGAGATCGGCATCTTCTCGCCGCGCTCGCGATATTTGAGCCAGTGCAGCCAGCCGCCGGCGCCGCCCGGGCGCGCCACCATGCGCACCACCAGGCGGTCGGTGGCCTTGAACGCGGCGCGATACATGCCGGTGTTCTCGATGCCGGAATCGGGATCGCGGGTGACGCACAAGGTCGCCGTCAGATAGGGCGCCGCGTCATAGCCGGGCGTCGAGATCGGTGCCGGCAGAATGGCAAGTCCGCCGCCTGGCTTGCGCAAGTCCTCACCGGTGATGACGACTTCCTGGCAGACGGCCTTGTCGACGACGACTGGCGCGATCGGCGCTTCCACCGCCTTCATCCAGGCATCGCCGATGTCCTCGACGGCTTGGCCCATGCCGAGCGCATAGATCTGCGGCGAAGCAGCAAGAGCGCCGAGCACGACCGGCATGTCGTAACGCTTGCCCTTGGAATCGACGACATTGGTGAACTTGAAAGCCTTGCGCTCGTGTTCGGGAATGCCGCCGATGAACTGCCAGCGCACCAGCGGCTGCAGTTCGGTGTCCTTGTTGATCGGCCGGTCGATGGTGACGAGCAGGCCCGCTGCTTCGAGTGCGTCGAGATGGTCGTGAAAATCAAGGGCTGGTGCGGTGTGACTGGTCTTGGGATCGTTCATGGCGTGATGTCCGAGATGATGTCAGGGAAGGCGGGCGAGAAAGGCGCGCAGGAGGTCGGCGAAGCGGGCGGGTTGTTCGAGCGGCGCCAGGTGACCGGTATCGATCTCCTCGTAGGCGCAGCCGGGAATGGCTTGCGCCATGGCCTTCATTGCCGCGACCGGCGTCGACTGGTCGCGCGTTCCTGCGATCGCCAGCGCGGGCATGCGCAGATGCTTCAACCGCTCGGCATAATTGAGATCGCGGATTGCCCGCCAGGCAGAGGCGTGCATCACAGGATCGGCGGCGAGCAGCCAGTCGCGGGCCTTGACCACCAGTTCGGGGCGGGCGAGCTGGGTTGCCGGATCGAACCAGCGGCTCAGCGTCGTGGCGAGCACGCGCGGCATGCCTTTCTCGGCTTCCTTGGCACGCATCTCCATGGTTGCGCGGCCCTGGTCGTTGCGCAGATGCGCGGTGTTGGCGATGACGACGCCGGCGAACAGTTCCGGCGCGGTTACGCCCAGTGCCTGTGCCACCATGCCGCCCATCGAGCATCCAACCGCTACTGCCGGCGGCTGGCCGACGGCGCGCACCAGTTCGATGACATCGCCGGCGAGATCATCGAGCGTGAACGGTTCGGCCGGCACGTCGCTCTGGCCATGGCCCCGCGCGTCGATGCAGATCAGCCGGCAATCGGCTTCAAGCGCGCCGACGACGCCGTCCCAAAAACTGCCGTCCAGTCCGACCGGATGCAGCAGCACGACACTGCGGCCGGCGCCGCGCGTCGTGTAGTGCAGCCGCAGGCCGCTGGAGAGTTTGAAGAACACGCCGCAGCCTCAGGATCTGACGAGCGCGAGCAGCGCGCCGGCATATTCGCTCGCCATGGCGCTGGAGAGATCGCCCGCGTTCTGCTGGAATTTCTTCACCGTCTCCAGCACGATGCGCGGCCGTGTCGCCAGCTCAGTGAGGAAGGCATCGGTGTCGCGCGCGAACGTCGC
>JAQGJO010000059.1 GCA_028290595.1 Hyphomicrobiales bacterium
CGAAAATCACCACCGCCAGCCGCCGCGTCAGTAGTTCGGCGGCAACCTCGAAATATTTCTCGATGAATTCGGCCCGGCCCGGACAGATCAGCACGGTGCCGCGCGCCTTCCCCGGCGGATGCCAGCGGCCGACGCGCAAGACCATACCGTCGATGGCGCGTACGCTTGCGACCACACCGCCGGGCGGGCACGGATTGTCTGATGTGACGATAAATTCCATGAGCGGTTCAACCGGCGCCCTGCGAGGCCAACTTCATCTCGCAAACTCATATACAAGCGGCCGCCGCCGCGAAAGCCGGCGGCAGCTTTAAAGCCCCGCCCCTAGATTTTCGCCCGCACTTGCGCCAGCGCATGCCGGCCAATGGGCCCGTAAGGGTTATGGAACGCTTCCTGGATTTCGAAATGATTGGCGGCCTCAACGACGATCAGCTTGACGTCCTTGCCGGCCTTTTCCAGCGCCGCATGAAATTCCCGCGACTGGCGCTGGAATTCCGGCGTTTCCTGGGTGCCGAAAGCCAGGATCACCGGGCAGCGCACCTTGTCGAGATGGCGGATGGCGCTCAGCGCCGCAACATTCGCATCGGTGAACTTGACGTAGAGCGACCGCTTGGAACGGCGCACCGGCTCAAGCTCGTACATGCCTGACATCAGCACCGCGCCGGCCAGCACATTGCCGGGAAGCCCGAACTGGCCTTCCCAATCGGTAATGACGATGCAGCCGGTGAGATGACCGCCCGACGAATGGCCGGCGACGAAAATCTTGGCTTGATCGCCGCCGAGTTCCCCCGCCGTCTTGTAGATATGGGCAACGGCGCGGCGCACCTGGTCGACCATCACCGGCAATTCGCCGTTCACATCGTCGATGCTGGAGAAATCCAGAATGGCGACATGGGCGCCGATCGCCAGATAAGGCTCGGCCAGATGGGCGAAATCGCGCGCCTTGCCCGACCGCCAGGCGCCGCCGTGGGTGTAGATAACGATCGGCGCGCCGGAGCGCCCACTGGAATAGAAGTCGAAGCCTTCGATCGGCGTCGCGCCGTAGGAAACCCGCTGCGGTTTCAGCCTGGCATAGGCCTCTGCGGAGGCAGCATCGCGCCGCCGATGCACGAGGCTCTGGTTGGGCGCATACACGGCCTGGTCATAGGCGTCGTCGAGGGCCTTCTGGTCCATGTCCAGCCAGACCAGCGGGCCCTTCTCGCGTACTGCATCGTCAGCCATTGTGTTCCTCGATCATACCGCTCCCGGAACGACATCCGGGCCAAAAAACGACGTTAAGAAGCGCCGCCTACGGCGTCAACTTGACGCCCGAGACTTTTACCAGTTCGCCGGCCTTGACATAATCCTCCACCAGAAAAGCCTTGAATTCCTCAGGGCTGTTTGTGACCGGCATCAGGCCTGCGCCGACCAGGAACTTCTGCGAAAAATCCTTGTCGGCGACGATGGCGCGCAGTTCCCTGTTCATCTTGTCGATGCGGTCCTTCGGCGTTCCGGCCGGCGCGAACATGCCGAACCAGGTCTGGAAGCCGATCGGCGGCAGCCCCAGTTCGATGGTCGAGGGAACCGCCGGCAGATTGTCGTTGCGGCCGTCGCTGAGGATCATGATGCCCTTGGCCTGGCCATTGTTGATCCGGTCGATAATCGGCGGGATCGACACCGGCACCATGATCTGGATATCGCCGCGCTCGAAAGCCACAAGCGCCGGCGCAAATCCCTGGAACGGCACATGGGTGACCTGCGCACCGGTCTTGTTCTTCAGCCATTCCATCATCAGATGGGTTTCACCGCCGACGCCGAACGAACCGTAGTTCATCTTCTCCGGATTTTTCTTCGACCATTCGACAAGCTCGGCGAGGTTCTTCGCCGGCACGCTGTTGTGCAGCATCAGCACCGCGCGCGACGCGCCGATATTGGTGATCGGCGCGAGATCTGCCGACGTGTAGCGCAGATCGCTGTAGAGGAACGGATTGATCGACAGCGTCGTCGAGGCAAGCAGACAGATCGTATAGCCGTCGGGATCCGACGTCTTGCACGCCATGGCGCCGAGACTCGTATTGGCGCCGGGCCGCGATTCAACAATAAAGCCCTGGCCGTTGCGTTTGCCGAAGCTGTCACCAAGCGCCCGCGCCAATGTATCGACAGGACCACCGGCAGGATAAGGCACGATGACGCGGATGGCGCGGTTTGGATAATCTTGCGCGGCGGCGGACATCATCGGCAAAAGCAAGCTGGCGACCAGCGCCAAGATTGTTCTCGAGCCTGTTCTCAAGACTGTCATCGCTTCCTCCCCGACCCGGGCTTCTGCCGGGTTCACGGGAAAGCATACATCAGAACCGGTGGAGAGGAACTTCCCACCTCCACGCCCTCATGCCCACACTTGTCCCGGGCACCCACGCCGTGGTGCGCTACCGCGCTTCAGAAAGGACACGGTCGGTGTTCTGTAGCGCCAAGGCAGCGTCACCGCGTGGGTGCCCGGGACAAGCCCGGGCATGACGTCGAGGCTATTTTTCGCATTTTTAGCCTTGCAAAGGCCGAGACCCCTTCCCAAATTTCCTCTGCGCGGGCCCATCCGGGACGCGCAACGACCGGTGCTCCGCCTGCCAAGGAGGCCGGGCAAAGCCGTGTCGTTTCATGTCGCTCACGAGAGGATATGCACATGCGTCAATATGATTTTTCGCCGTTGTACCGCTCCACCGTCGGTTTCGACCGTCTGTTTTCCCTGCTCGATCAGGTCAACAGCCCCGACAATGCGGTCACCTATCCCCCCTACAACATCGAGCGGACGGGCGAGAACGCCTACCGCATCACTGTCGCGGTCGCCGGCTTCGCAGAAGCCGATCTGACGATCGAGACGAAGGAAAACACGCTGTCGATCCGCGGCAATCATTCCGCCCCGACTGAGGCCGAAGGCGCACCGCGCAATGAGGTCGTCTATCGCGGCATCGCCGCGCGTGCCTTCGAGCGTCGTTTCCAGCTTGCCGATCACGTCCACGTATCGGGCGCCGCCCTTGAGAATGGACTGCTTCACGTCGATCTCGTGCGCGAGATTCCGGAATCGGCCAAGCCCCGCCGCATCGCCATCAACGGCACGAAGAACGTCGAGGCGAAACTGGCTGCGTAATCGCTATCCAGGAACAGAGAAGGCCGCGCATGTTGCGCGGCCTTTTTTTGTTGGACAAAAGTTTAGTTACTTGCCGCGGTTGGCGACGAGGTCGTCGACGACGGCGGGGTCGGCGAGCGTCGATGTATCGCCAAGCGAACCCAACTCGTTCTCGGCGATCTTGCGCAGAATGCGGCGCATGATCTTGCCTGAACGCGTCTTCGGCAGGCCCGGCGCAAACTGGATGACATCAGGCGATGCGATCGGCCCGATTTCCTTGCGCACCCACTGCACCAGCTCCTTGCGCAACTCTTCGGAAGGAGCCACCCCGGCCATCAAGGTGACATAGGCGTAGATGCCCTGGCCCTTGATGTCGTGTGGATAGCCGACGACGGCAGCTTCCGAAACCTTCTCATGCGCGACCAGCGCGCTTTCGACTTCCGCCGTGCCCATGCGATGGCCGGAGACGTTGATGACGTCATCGACGCGGCCGGTGATCCAGTAATAACCATCCGCGTCGCGACGGCAGCCGTCGCCGGTGAAATACTTGCCCGGATAGGTCGAAAAATACGTCTGAATAAAGCGCTCGTGATCGCCGAACACCGTGCGCATCTGGCCCGGCCATGAATCAGCGATGCACAGATTGCCCTCTGTCGCGCCCTCCTGCACCTTGCCATCGGCATCGACGATCTGCGGCTGCACGCCGAAGAACGGCCGCGTCGCCGAACCGGGCTTGAGCGCCGTGGCGCCCGGCAAGGGCGTGATTAGAATGCCGCCGGTCTCGGTCTGCCACCACGTATCGACGATCGGGCAACGGTCATCGCCGACGACGCGGTGATACCATTCCCAGGCTTCCGGATTGATCGGCTCGCCGACCGAACCGAGCAGGCGCAGCGAGGCGCGGCTCGTCTTCTTCACCGGGCCTTCGCCCTTCTGCATCAAGGCGCGGATCGCGGTTGGCGCAGTGTAGAAGATATTGACCTTGTGCTTGTCGATCACCTGCCAGCAGCGCGATTCATCGGGATAGTTCGGCACGCCTTCAAACATCAGGGTCGTCGCGCCGTTGGCGAGCGGCCCGTAGACGATATAGCTGTGGCCGGTCACCCAGCCGACATCCGCCGTGCACCAGTAGATATCGCCGTCGTGATAATCGAAGACATATTGATGCGTCATCGACGCGTGCACGAGATAGCCGCCGGTCGTGTGCAACACGCCCTTCGGCTTGCCCGTCGAACCCGACGTGTAGAGGATGAACAGCGGATCTTCCGCGTTCATCTCTTCAGGCTTGCAATCGGCCGACACTTTCGCGGCTTCCTCGTGATACCAGACATCGCGGCCGGCCTTCATGGTGACCTTGCCGCCGGTGTGCTGCACGACGATCATGGTCTTGACGGCCGCCTTCTCTGCCGCTGCGTCGGCATTGGCCTTGAGCGGCACCGGCCGGCCGGCGCGCACGCCTTCATCGGAGGTGATGACGACGTCCGACTTCGCATCTTCGAGACGGCCGGCGAGCGAATCCGGCGAGAAGCCGCCAAAGACGATTGAATGCACCGCGCCGATGCGCGTGCAGGCCAGCATGGCATAGGCCGCTTCCGGGATCATCGGCAGGTAGATCGTCACCCGGTCGCCTTTCTTCACCCCATGCGCTTTCAGCACATTGGCGAAGCGGCAGACCTGCTCGTGCAATTCCTTGTAGGTGATGTGCTTGGATTTCGTCGGATCGTCGCCCTCCCAGATGATCGCGGTCTGGTTGGCGCGCTGGGCCAGATGCCGATCGACGCAATTGGCCGAGACATTCAAGGTGCCGTCCTCGAACCATTTGATCGACACGTCCGGCGGACCGAAATTGGTATTCTTCACTTTCGTGTAGGGCTTGATCCAGTCGAGGCGCTTGCCTTCCTCACCCCAGAAACCATCCGGATCCTTCACCGAGCGCGCATACATGTCCTTGTATTTCGCATCGTCGACATAAGCGCGTTTCGCCCATTCGGGGGAAACCGGATAGATTTTCTCGGACATTCAGGCCTCCCGGCGCATTGAAAACGCGGTGCGCAGGCATTGAAAGGCCTGCCCGCACCGCTCGGTATGGGCCGCATTATGCTCACGCGGCCCCTGACTACAAGCGCCGTGGGTTTCCACTTTGGTCGCGCGACATTTGGACCGAAAAGGCTTTCAGATCACCCGTAAATCCTACGGACGAAAGCCTACAGGCATTCCTTTTGCACGCGGTCGAGCGCCTGGGCGAGGCCCGCCAGCGAATAGGAATCGGTGGTGGCGTTGCCGCGTCCGGAAGCGGCCTTGACGACGAGGCGCTGCCCCTTCCTCATCGCATCCAGAAGATGGCCTTCCTCCGCCGCATTGCGGACCCAGAGTTTGTCCTTCTGCGCGATCATGTCGAAGCCGGTGGTGCCGACTTCGCTCTTGGGCGAGCTGTCGGCTTTCACATCGAAGCCCATGATGATCGAGACCTCGTTCTTGACGCCTTCGCCGGGACGCGTCGAAACGAAGACATAAGCCTTGTCGCGCTTCAAACTGGCCGGAAGACGTTCTTTCGGCTCGGCCAGCGCATAGCAAGTCTTGGATTTTCCGGCGACGGCTGTGTAGGCGCCCCAGTCGCCGAACGAGGCGACAAGCGCCGGTTTGCCCGGACGAGTCGCCGCGGCAGCGGTTCCGGCTGCGGCAGCACCTG
>JAQGJO010000223.1 GCA_028290595.1 Hyphomicrobiales bacterium
GAGTCGGCCGATGCGAAGAGCCAGATCGAGGAATATCTGCATCAGTACAAGGGCGAGGGCATTCAGCACATCGCCACCGGCTGCCGCGACATCTTCCAAAGCGTCGAGGGGCTCCGCGCCGATGGCCTGCCGTTCATGCCGCCGCCGCCGCAGACCTATTTCGAGCGCGTCGAAGGCAGGCTTCCGGGCCATGGCCAGGATCTCGCCCGGCTCAAGCGCTTAGGGATTCTGATCGACGGCGAGGGCGTGGTCGAAGACAAGGAGGCGCGCATCCTGCTGCAGATCTTCTCCGCCAATATGGTCGGGCCGGTGTTCTTTGAGTTCATCGAGCGCAAGGGCGACGAGGGCTTCGGCGAGGGCAATTTCCGCGCGCTCTTCGAGTCGATCGAGGAAGACCAGATCCGCCGTGGCGTGCTGAAGCCTGACAAAGTGGCGTGAGGCGAGGTTGGCTTGCCATCATTTCCGTTCTAAAACGGCAACATGAGAACCACCCAGTCGATCAAGTCCCTCAAGGCCAGCGTCAAATCCCGCCACAAGGACGGCGTGAAGAAGGCCGACAGCGGCCCGGCGCAGCCGACCGAAAAGCAGGCCAAACTCGACGCCCTGGTGCGCGAGATGAAGCGCAAGTTCGACGAGGCCAATAAGAAGTAGGAGTGTCTCTACCGCTTATGGCTGCCGTTGGCGCAGAAGGTCGTGCGGGCCGAGCAGCCGCGGTTGCTTTCCGACTGATCGTTGCACTGGCGCAACGCCTCGCTGATGGCGTCGGCGAGTACCGGGCGCAGCACCACTGACGAGCCGAAAAAGATGCGTCGGCGGTTTTCCGTGCGATAGCTCGCCATGGCGACGCAGGACGCGTCCATGCCCGCCATCAGGCGGCATTCGGCATTGCGGCCGGCGGTGCGGCGGCAATCGCGCAGCGCTTCCTGCTCGGCATCGTCGCGGCTGGCGCGATTGAACGTCTGGCCGAAAGCGCCGCGCGCGGTATAGGCGATGGCGCCCCAGGTGGTCGATAGCTTGGCGTCACGCAGGCGGCGCCATTGGTCGGGCGTGGGCGTGCCGGTGACGGTCTGGTTCGTCGTCTTCTGCCAATCGCTGATGGCTTCGCGCGTGCCGTTGTCGAAGACGCCGTCGCGGCGCGGCACTTTGTAGTTCAAATTGTAGAGCTTGTTCTGCAGCTCGCGGATCATCGCCGGGTCCGACACGTCGAAGCCGGCCGATTGCAGCCCCGGCTGCGGCGTCGGCGTCGGCGTCGGATTGGGCGCCGTCACGGCGCGGGGCTTTTCCATTTCCTCGATGCGGACGCGCGCCAGTTGCGCGAAAATGCCAGCGGGAAAGGATTGCAGATAGGCGCGCAGTTCGGCCGGGTTCTTCGAATCCTTGACGGAATTCCAGAAGGCGATTTCAGCGGCATTTTGTACGACCACCGGCGCGGCTTCCGTGGCGGGCGCCGGTGCCGGCGACGTCTGCGCCAAGGCAGGCACAGCCAGCGCGGCGAGAATCATGGCGGATAGCAAGGCAATCTGACGTTTCATAATAAGTCCCCGGCCCAAATGAACGATCTTGAAAACAGATGATCCCGCCGCCGCGGACCACCATCTTCATTCAGCCGCCGGCATTCGTCTATAGGGTTGTCCGCAGCCGAGCAGCCCGACGTGCAGGAATTGCAATGATGACGACCTGGAAGGCTGCGGCAATCGCAGCCCCCAGCATATGCTGCATGAGCGTAGCCTTGATGACGTAAAGCGTGGTTGCCGCGAGCGGAACGAAAAGCAGCAGGCCAGTTACCAGTCCCGGATTATACGCCCTGGTTTTGGCGAAGGGGATGAGATGGACCACGGCGTTGAACAGCATGAAGTAGGGCGCCGCCAGCGCAAAACCTGGATCGCCGAACCTTGCGATATAAAGCGCCAGCAGGTTGAGGCCCCATACGCCTGGAATGTTGATCCATAACACAGCCTCCACAGTCAGCGCTTCGAGCCCGCCAAACATGCGCTGGTTCACGAATGCCCTGAACCGGTCGTTGGTGTGCTCTTCGACCTGGTGCAGCATGTAAGCCGGCAGGTGCAGGAAGATCAGCGTCTGCGGCCAGTTCGTCAGGGCAAATATTGGCAGAACCGCCAACAGCACCAGCGCTGAAATGAGCGCACCGGGTACCCAGTGCGAGACCAGGAAGACTTTCAGATTGCTTTGAGCATTTGACATCGGAATAGCCCTCCACGCGCGAAGATCACTTCTTGTTTTTGAGATAGTCGACCATCCCAAGAACATCCTCGGGGACGAGGCGGCCGATGGCGGCGCTAGAATACACTGCGTTGACGACCGTCATGTCGGGCTTGAGGAGGAAGCCCGTTGTTTGGAGGTAGCGCGGGCTGTCGTTGACATAAGCGCCCGTCGCCTCCGCGATTTCGGCGGCGTCGACGCCGTAGCCAACTGGGAACTGCAGGCCGTGCTTTGCCACCAGGGCGGCCGTGATGGCCTCATCATCGACCGAGAAGGCCATAACCTTGATGTTGGCCTCGGCGAATTTTGTAGAGAAGCGTTCGAAGGCGGCAAGCTGGGCCTTGCAGTAGGGGCACCAGGCGCCGCGATAGATCAGCACGACGCCAAACGAGCTGGACAGGGCTTCGGGGAGGTTGATGCTGCCGCCGCCGAGGGCGGAGATGGTGAGTGAAGGAAAGCGGTCGCCGTTTTCGAGTCGGATCATTGTCATGGACCTTTTTTGAACTTGTTGGTCCATAAATTCGCCTTTAAAATGTACTGTCAAGTACAATACAAGGCGTTGGAACAACCGATCCGCGAGGGCCTATCGATGAAACAATCACGGCAACGTCTGCTGACACCCAAGGGGGCGGCGACCCGCGCGCGCATCCTCGCGGCAGCGGCGAAACTGGTCGAAGCCAGCGGCGCCCATCGCATGAGCCTGGATGAGGTGATGGAGGCGAGCGGCGTCGGCAAATCGCAGCTCTATCACTACTTCGCCGACAAGGACGCGCTCATTTGCGAAGTGATCGCGTTTCAGACGGAGCGCGTCTTTGCCGCGCAAAATCCTTTCATCGAGAAGCTGGATTCGTGGCGGGCGCTGCGCCAGTGGCGTGATGCGCTGGTGCAGATCAACCGCCAGAAACACGCCGTCGGCGGTTGCCCGATCGGGTCACTGGCAAACGAACTGGCTGACCGTTCCGAAACCGAACGGCTGCTTCTCGTCACAAGCTTCGACAGGTGGGCCGCGTTTATCGTGGATGGGTTGAAGCAGATGCAGGCGCGCGGCGAACTCGCCCCTGATGCCGATCCGCTGAAGCTGGCGACCGCCACGTTATGCGCGATTCAGGGCGGCCTGCTGATGGCGAAGACAACGCGCCTTACAACTCCATTGGAAGCAGCGCTCGATATGGCGATGGAACATATCGAACGTCATAGGCTGCGCACGTGAACTCAGCGGCTGGATAGCGAAGGCGGCGGTGGCGCTGCGGTCGAGCCGGCGCCGAGCGAGCGCTGCACCATGACGCTGTCGGCCCAGCGGCCGTGGCGATAGGCGACGCCGGGCAGAAGGCCCACGCGCACGAAGCCGAATTTTTCGTGCAGGCCGAGGGAAGCCGCGTTGTCGCCGTCGATATAGCCGATCATCTGGCGGAAGCCCGCCGCGGCGCAGGCGTCGATCAGGCCCTGCATGAGCTGGCCGCCAATGCCTTTGCCGACATTCTGGTGGTGCACATAGATCGAATGTTTGACAGAATAGCGATAGGCGGGGCGCTTGCGGAACAGAACCACATAGGCATAGCCGACGATGTCGCCGCGATCGGTCGCCACCAGGTGAGGAAGGCGGCGGCTGCGCAGATTCTTGCGCCGGTCGCGCAGATCGTCCGGCTGCGGCGTGCCGTTGTCCTCGACCCCTTCTTCGATCCCTAAGCGGATGTGGCGACGGTAGATCGCCAGCATGGGCTCGACGTCGGCGTCCCGGGACGGCCGTATGACAAGTGTTTGTTCGTTCTCCATGGCCCGCTTTTATATGCGTCGCCGGTTCCGATGCAATCGGAACCGGACGTTCGCGCCGGGCGGACTATTCGGCCACGACGTAGGTGTGCAGCCGGACCTGGCCTGCTGGATCAACCTCGCGGTAGACGCCCTGGATTTCCACGTCAAATCCGGGGAACGTATTGAAACAGGCCTCGAACATTTTGAGATAGTCGATCATCGGCTGCGCCCGCTCGGTCAGCCGCTCACCGGGCACGATGGTGGCGATGCCCGGCGGATAGACCACGAAAGGCGTCGTGGCGACGCGTCCGGCGATGGCGTCGATGGGCAGGAAGTCGACATCGTTGCGCACCAGGGAGCGTGCCGCGTCATGGGGCGACATGGCGATCTCCGGCAGATGATTGGCAGAGAACTGCTTCGCCTGCAGGGCGCTGACATCGTAGGAGCGGAAGAAGCGATGCATA